>JAJUHM010000290.1 GCA_029279925.1 Aquabacterium olei | reverse complement strand
GGGCTTGATTACTACCGCCTGGGCGAGCGCAGTGTGGCCGACATGGCCTGGCAGCGCGACCGCTTCCGGGTTCACATCGACGCGGCGCGCCAGACCGGCCTGCCGCTGGTGATCCACACCCGTCAGGCCAGTGACGACACGGTGGCCATCCTGCGCGAGTCGGGCCAGGGACAGGTGACGGGGGTGTTTCACTGCTTCACCGAAACCGAGGCGGTGGCCCGCGCGGCGCTCGACATGGGATTCATGATTTCCTTTTCGGGGATCCTGACCTTCAAGAACGCAGCCGACCTGCGCGACGTGGCCCGTTTTGTCCCGTTGGACCGCTGCCTGATCGAGACCGACAGCCCCTACCTGGCGCCTGCGCCGTACCGTGGCAAGACGAACACGCCGGCTTACGTGCCCTTTGTGGCGCGCCAGCTGGCCGAGCTCAAAGGCTTGTCCGTGGAGGACGTAGGCGTTGCGACGTCGGCCAATTTCGAGGAATTGTTCTCGCGCGTGCGGATCGGCTGAGGGGAGACCCGTCCCCGGCTTCCTACCCCGTGTCAGAGAATTTCTGACATGCGGTTTGGCGATGTGACGACTACCGGCAACGGGGTCCGATCTCTACGATCACATCCATCGACACACCGCTTTTCCTCCAGGAGGCACCATGCAGAAGCCCGGTCTTTTCACCAATCCGTTTGCCCTGATGATGGACCCGCAGGCCGTGCTGGAGGCCATCGAAGGCTCCGAGCGGCTCAAGCGTCTGCACAGCCGGATCTGCCGTCCGTTGGACAAGCCCCTGATTCCCCTCGTCCGTGGTGAAGACGACGCGTCCATGATGGACGACGACGCGTTCGCCGACACCTCGGCAGCCTGAGTCCCCCCGTTCCTCTCTGTTGCGAGTTGCATTGCGTGTTTGGCCCGCCTGACCGGCGGGCCTTTTTCTTCGCGTGCCGATGCGTCAGTCAGGGCGTGGACCGTGGAAGCGGAAGGTGCCCCGGCCGGCTTCCTTGGCCTTGTACAGGGCCACATCGGCGTGCTGGATGAGGGTGTCGGCATCGTGGCCGTCGTCGGGAAAGAGGCTGATGCCGACGCTGCACCCGATGTGCGCCTCACGGCCGCCGGGCAGGTGAAAGGTCTGTTGCATGCGCTCGATGATGGCGCGGGCGACGACGGCCGCGCCTTCGGCGCTGGCCAGGTCCTCGAGCACGATGACGAATTCGTCGCCGCCCAAGCGGGCGACGGTGTCGTTCTCCCGCAGATGCAGGCGCAGGCGACGTGATGCCGCCTTGAGCAGTTCATCGCCTGCCTGGTGCCCGAACTCGTCGTTCACCGCCTTGAAGCGGTCGAGGTCGAGGAAGAGGACGGCACAGATGGTCTGACCACGGTGGGCCCGCTCCACGGTGTGCTCCAGCCGAGAGTGCAGCAGCAGCCGGTTCGGAAGGTCGGTCAGCGCGTCGTGGTGGGCCAGGTGCTCGAGCTGGGTCTCGGCGTGCTGAATGCGGGTGATGTCGGTGAAGACGCCCACATAGTTCGTGGTCTCCCCAAGGTCGTTGCGCACCGCGCTGATGGTCAGCCACCCAGGGTAGACCTCGCCGCCTTTTCGGCGGTTCCAGATTTCGTTCTGCCAGTGCCCGCGGCTGAGCAGGTCTCGCCACATCGTCTGGAAGTAAGGCCGGTCGTGCCGGCCGGAGGCCAGCAGGCGCAGGTTCTGCCCGAGCACCTCCTGCTCGGTGTACTCGGTGATGCGCTCGAAAGCAGGGTTCACCGTCATCACGCGGCCATCCGGGTCGGTGATGGCCACACCTTCTTGCGTGCTGCGGAACACGGTGGCCGCCAGCCGGAGCCGCTCCTCCTGCTCATGGCGGTCGGTGATGTCCCGGGTGACGTTCGCGAAGCCCTTGATGCCACCCGCCTGGTCGCGCATCGCGGTGATCAGCACGCTCGCCCGGAAACGTGTGCCGTCCTTTCGCACACGCCATCCTTCCTCGCGGTAGCGTCCGCTGACGAGGGCCGTGGCCAGGGCCTGGGCCGGGGCACCCGACCGGATGTCGTCATCAAGGTAGAAGCAACTGAAGTGGCGCCCGATGATCTCGTCGGCCTGCCAGCCCTGAATGCGTTGTCCCCCGGCGTTCCAGGTCATCACGATGCCCTGTTCATCGAGCATCATCACGGCGTAGTCCTGCAGGCTGCCCACCATCAGGCGGAAGCGCTCTTCGCCCTCGGCCAGCGCGGTGCCCAGTGCATCGGCCATGCGGCGGGCGCGCTCGCGCGTGTTGATCCAGCTCCATGTCAGCCCGCACAGCAGCAAGCCGATGGTGCCCACCCCACCCATGATGAGCCAGCGCTGCTCATACCGGTTGAGCGCCACGAACTCGTCCAGCGCGCGGTAGCGCAGGCGCCATTGCCGCCCGTGCAGCACCATGGCCAGGTCGTGCACGAGGGCGGTGGCCGTGGCAGGGGTGGCGGCGTCACCATTGCTGGAGAGGCTGTCGAACAGCAGCTCGGGCTCACTCCGGCCGTCGGGGCCCAGGTCGTACAGCTGAACCTGCGACACATTGAGTTCGGTCTGCAGCACGGCCGTGATGAGGTCCTTCAGACGGAAAGGGGCGTAGACCCACCCGATCACTCTCTCACGGCGCTGGGCCTCGCTGGATGGCTTGCGCCCCCCCTGATAGACGGGAAGGTAGGCCAGGACGCCCGGCTGGACGTCGGAGTCGGTTTCCTGAACCAGCCGGACCTTGCCGCTGTAGGCGATGTCGGCCGTCAGGATGGCGCGGTCCATCGCTGCCCGTCTGACTGGTTCCGAGTACATGTCGAACCCGAAGGCGCGAAGGTTGCGGCCGTAAAAGGGCTCGAGGTAGACGATGGCGGAGTACACCGGGCGCTCGCCGGGCGGGGTGATGCCGTATTCGGGGTGACCTTCGGAGCGGATCGCCTGAATGTGGCTGTCCAGGTCCGCGGGGCGGATCAGCTTGCTGAAGCCCAGCCCCTGGATGCCGACATAGCCTTCGTCGAGGGCCAGGGCGGACACGTAGTCCCGCCATTCCGAGCGCGACACGTTCTGGGATGCGGCGAAAAAGCCTGCCGCGCCGCGCAGGATCTCGTCGTACGTGCTGATGCGTTCGCGGAGCCGGTCGTGGAGCCGCGCTGCGTGCGCCTGGAACTGGCGATTCAGGGATGCCTGCTCCTGCTGATCCAGGGAGCGGTCCACGAAGAACAGCGCGAGGATGGTGATGACCAGCGGAATCAGCGTGGGCAGGTGTCGGTAGCCGACAACCTGTGGCGGCCCTGCGTGGGGAACAGAGGAGACGGTGTCCTGCATGGAACAGTGGCGTTTCCCCTGCGCTGCTCACGGCCCTTGGCGTGCCTGCAGGGGGTGGCGGCATCACCTTTTGCGCATTCTGGCCCGAGCACGGCCGCCTGACCAGCAAAAACGGCGCCCGTCCGTGGTGGTCATCAAACGGCAAGAGGCATTTGCCGGGCTTCCAGACGACGTCCCAGGCGGGCGACGGCCAGGCACATCAGCGCGTACGTCAGGGCGACGATGAGGTAGGCCTCGAGGTAGAACGGGCGCCACTCGGCATCGCCCCCGATCGAAAGGCCGAGCGACCCGCTGAGTTCATGCAGGCCGATGACCATCACCAGCGACGTGTCCTTCAGGAGGCCGATGGCATGGCTGACCAGCGGGGGCAGGGTGGCCCGCACGGCCTGCGGCAGGATGATGCGGCGCTGGATGCCCCACCAGCCGAGGCCCAGCACGCGAGCGGCCTCTGCCTGCTCGGCGGGCACGGTTTGCAGGCCGCCGCGCAGGATCTCGGCCAGGTAGGCCGCGGCAAAGCAGCCGAGCACGATCAGGACGCGAACCAGCAAGCTGGGCGTCCATGGGTCGGGCAGCAGCGCCGGCCAGGCGAAGGCGGCGGCAAAGAGCCAGATGACGAGCGGGGCGCCCCGGACGAGTTCGATGACAGCCGTGCACAGCCACGCAAGTGGCCGCGGACCGGCCCAGCGCCCATACGCGAGTGCGATGCCCAGTGGCCAGGCCAGCAGCCAGGCCACGAGGCCAAGGAGAAGGGTCAGCGGCAGCCCGCCCCATTGCTCCGGGGGGACGGTTGGCAGCCCGGCCCATCCCCCGCGCAGGAGGGCGACTGCGGCCACCATGGCGAGGCCTGCAGCGGCCGCGCTGGTGCGGGCCCCTTCGCGCCGAGTGCTCAGCAGGCCCAGCGCGCCCACAGCCGCGCCCGCGAGCAACAACAGGGTGGCCAGTCCCGCGCGCCACTGCGCCTCGTAGGGGAAGTGCCCGAACAGAAGCACCGGCCACTTCGCGGTGATCACGCCCCAGCAGGCACCTGTGTGCTGCAGAGCCCGACACGCCTGGGGATCTGCGTCGAAGACCGCGCGCAGCACGGCCCACTGCACGCTTTTCCACGCGAGCACGAGCAGGAGCGCCACGATGGCGATGTCGACGAGCCGACGCGGGCGGATCATGGGTGCCCTCCTTGCGCGGCGTGGCGGCGGTTGAACGCGTTCATCGCCAAGCTGGACAGCAGCGACAGCGCCAGGTAGGCGGCCATCATCACGCCCAGGCATTCGAGGGTCCGGCCGGTCTGGTTCAGCGCGGTGTTGCCCACGGAAACCAGATCCGGATAGCCCACGGCCACGGCGAGGGAGGAGTTCTTGACGAGGTTGACGTACTGGTTGGTGGCGGCTGGCACGATGGTCCGCCAGGCCTGGG
>JAJUHM010000289.1 GCA_029279925.1 Aquabacterium olei | reverse complement strand
TAGGGGACGCCAAGTTTTGACGGCACTTGGGTTGAGCATGCTTGCATGTGAAGCCGAAGTCGTCACCGACGCGGAGTGGTAGTTCAGTCGGTTAGAATACCGGCCTGTCACGCCGGGGGTCGCGGGTTCGAGTCCCGTCCACTCCGCCAAAAAAAAGCAAAGCCCTGATGCCTGTGCATCAGGGCTTTTTGCTTTGCGGCGCCAGCCCGAGCAAACCGCACGGGCGATCTCGGTTCAGCCCTCCGGCTGAGCTGCCGGTTCGCGGCGCCCGAACATGCCCCAGCTCTCGATCAGCATCACGACCTCGTCGCGCTGATTCAGGGCTTCCCAGCGCGTCTGCACCAGGCCCACATGGGCGCGGCTCTTCATGGGCCGTGAGGCCAGCACCGTCATGCGGGCACGCAGTTGGTCGCCCACCAGCACGGGCTTGAGCCACTTCAGCGTGTCCAGACCAGGTGAGCCCAGGCTGCACGAATCCAGCAGAAAGCCGTCGCACATCAGGCGCATCACGATGCCGGCCGTGTGCCAGCCGCTGGCGGCCAGGCCGCCGAACAATGAGGCTTTGCCTGCTTCCTCGTCGAGGTGGAAGGGCTGGGGATCGAAATCGCGAGCGAAAGCGACGACCTCGTCGCGCGTGACCTCTTTCGGCCCGAAGGTCATGCTCAGGCCTTCGGTGAAATCTTCCCACTGCCAGCGGGGGGAGCGTGTGCTCATCGGGTCTCCTCTTCGAAGTGAATGGGGCGGGCCGTGCGCGAAACAGGGACCGTTCCCTGGTTGGACAGGAGCGTACCTGCCAGGATGACGGCGGTGCCGAGCAGCATGCTGGCGCTCACCGTTTCGCCCAGAAACAGGGTGCCCCACAGCATCCCGAACACCGGGATCAGGAAGGTGACCGAGATCGCCCGACTGGCCCCCACCCGCGCAATGAGGCGGTTGAAGAGGTCATAAGCGAAGCCGGTGCACAGCACGGCCAGGCCGCCCAGTGCGATCCAGACCGTGAGGGAAAGGTCGTGCCCCGCGCCGTCCGTCGCAGGCAGCCCACCCAGGCAGGCGGGCAGCAGCAGCGCCATGCCCGTGATGCCAAGGGTCAAGGTCGTGATCGTCAAGGACGGAACGCCGTGCAGCTTTCGCTGGATCGTGTGGACGGACAGGGCATAGCAGAACGCGGCCAGCAGCACGAACAGGATGGCGAGCCCGGATGCATGCCCGCCGTGAAGGCGCTCGGCAGACAGCAGCACGACGCCGGCAAAACCCGTGGCCAACCCGAGCAGGCGTCGGCGTCCCAGCGGCTCGCGGGTCCACACCCAGCCGATCGCCGCGCCCCACAGCGGAGTCGAGGCGTTGAGGATGGACATCAAGCCGGCCGACAGCGACAGCGCTGCCTGGCTGAGGAACAGAAAGGGCAACAGCGTCGAAGTCAACGCCACGCCGGCCAGCGTCCAGCCTTGCTGTTTCAACACGGACAGCGGGCGGGGCGCGCTCTGGCGCAGCATCAGCAAGGGCAGCAGCACCAGGGCGCCCCCCAGCGTGCGCACCGTGGCCACGATGACCGGGCCCACCACCGGCGCAGCCTGCCGCAGGAACAGAAAGGACGCGCCCCACAAGGCGGCGAGCAGCAGCAGCGACAGGTGATCTTTGAGATGCATGCGGCCCGATGCTAGCGGAACGCGCCGGTACACGCCGGACGCACCGGATTCACAACGCGGAAGGCATGTCAGGCCCTTCGTTCATGGGGGGCCAAGCCAGGTCGATGCGGGTTTTGCAGATGGTCACGAGGCGGTCTCTAAAATGCACCACATTCTTGGCGTATCCATCATTCATTCAGCAAAGGACCACCATGCAAGTTGCGGCTTCCATCTTCAAGGCCTACGACATCCGGGGCATCGTCGGGCAGACCTTGAGCGAGGCCGTGGCCGAGCACCTGGGGCGCGCCTTCGGTACCGAGGCGCTCAAGCTCGGCGAGAAGGCCGTGGCCGTGGGCCGCGATGGGCGCGTGTCCGGCCCCTCGCTGAGTGGTGCACTGATCAAGGGCCTGCGCTCGACGGGCATCGACGTGATCGACCTCGGGGCCGTCACCACCCCGATGCTGTATTACGTGGCCGCCACGCGAGGCGAGCAGGGGTGCCACAGCGGCATCCAGGTGACCGGCAGCCACAACCCCAAGGACTACAACGGCTTCAAGATGGTGCTGGCTGGCCGTGCGATCTACGGCGACGACATTCAGGGCCTGCGTCAGCGCATCGAGCGTGAGGACTACGCCACCGGCGAGGGGCGCCTCACGGCCCTGGACATCCTGCCGGAGTACACCCAGCGCATCGTCGGCGACTGCAAGCTGAGCCGCCCGCTGAAGATCGTGGTGGACTCGGGCAACGGCATTCCGGGCGCGTCGGCCCCGGGCATCCTGCGTGCGCTGGGATGTGAGGTGACCGAGCTGTATTCCGAGGTCGACGGCGATTTCCCCAACCACCATCCCGATCCCTCCAAGCCCGAAAACCTGCAGGACCTGATTGCCGCGGTGAAGGCGCAGGGCGCCGATCTGGGTCTGGCCTTTGACGGCGACGGTGACCGCCTGGGCGTGATCACCCGTGACGGCCAGAACATCTTCCCGGACCGGCAGATCATGCTGTTCGCGCGCGACATCCTGAGCCGGGTGCCGGGCGGCAAGATCATTTATGACGTGAAGTGCAGCCAGCAACTCGCGCTGGCCATCCGTGCGGCCGGTGGCGAGCCGGTGATGTACAAGACCGGCCACTCGCTGGTGAAGGCCAAGCTGAAGGAAACGGGCGCGCCGTTCGCGGGCGAAATGTCGGGCCACATCTTCTTTGCCGAGCGCTGGTACGGCTTCGATGACGCCACCTACACCGCCGGTCGCCTGCTGGAGATCCTGAGCAAGGAGGCCGATCCAAGCGCCGTGCTCAATGCGTTGCCCACCAGCTTCAGCACGCCGGAGCTGAACGTGGCCTGTGCCGAAGGCGAGCACCACGCCGTGGTCGAAAAACTGCGTGAAACGGCCAAGTTCGAAGGCGCACGCGAGGTCACCACGATCGACGGCCTGCGCGCGGACTACGAGGACGGCTTCGGCCTGGTCCGTGCGTCGAACACCACGCCGGTGCTGGTGCTGCGCTTCGAAGGGCAGAGCCCGGAAGCCCTGGAGCGCATCCGCAAGGTCTTCATGGACGCCATCCTGGCCGTGAAGCCCGACGCCCACGTCGGTGCCTCGGCCCACTGAGCGCGACGCTGCGGTGAGCCGACGACGCAGGGCCTTCCGTGCCCCGCGTCGGCTCTCGGCTAGCATTTCGGGTTTGCTGTCCCGAAAGCGTTGCCTTTGTCCGATCACGCATTGAGCGCCTGGCTGGCCCGCCAGGCCTATTCCCTGTTGCTGCGTCTGGGCACGCCGGCCTACCTGTGGCGGGTGTGGGCGCGCGGCCGCGAGGAGCCCGCTTACCGGGCCCACTGGCCGTGGCGGCTGGGGCTCTACGGTCGGGCTTATCGAGGCCGGTTGTTGCCGCAGCCAGGGCCCTGTGTGTGGGTCCATGCCGTGTCCCTCGGTGAAGCGCGCGCAGCCGCGCCGCTGATTCAGGCGCTGCGTGTGGCGTGTCCGGGCATGCGGCTTGTGCTCACGCACACCACGGCCACGGGTCGTGAAGCGGGGCGTGCACTGCTGCAGCCTGGCGACGTGCAGACCTGGTTGCCCTATGACACCCCGGGCGCGGTGCGGCGGTTCCTGGCCGTGCACCGGCCGGCCGTGGGGGTGCTGATGGAAACCGAGGTGTGGCCCAATCTGCAGCATGAGGCGGTTCGGTCGGGCGTGCCCATGGTGCTGGCCAATGCCCGCCTGAGCGAGAAGAGCCTGCGACAGGGGCAGCGCCTGTCGGCCCTGATGCGGCCCGCCGCGCGCGCGCTGGCGCTGTGCCTGGCGCAGACCCAGGCCGATGCGGATCGGCTGCGGGCCATGGGGGCGTCCCGGGTCGAGGTGGCCGGGAATGTGAAGTTCGACATGCAGCCCGATGAGGCGCTGCTGGCGCGGGGGCGGGCCTGGCGTGTGGGTGCGCGGCCGGTGGTGCTGGCAGCCAGCACCCGCGAGGGCGAGGAGCCCGACCTGCTTGCGGCGTGGCAGAACCAGCCGTCGGACCGCCGCCCGCGCCTGTTCATCGTGCCGCGGCACCCGCAGCGGTTCGACGAGGTGGCGAAGGCAGTGCAGGCCGCGGGCTTGACGCTGTCGCGCCGCAGCACGTGGCCGCAGTCCGGCCCGGACGCCACGGCTTGCGCCGCCGACGTGTGGCTGGGCGACACGATGGGGGAGATGCCGGCCTACTACGCCGCGGCCGATGTGGCGCTGCTGGGGGGTAGTTTTGCCCCCCTGGGGGGGCAGAACCTGATCGAGGCGGCGGCCTGCGGCTGTCCGGTGGTCATGGGACCATCGACCTTCAACTTCGCACTGGCCGCCGAATTGAGCGAGGCGGCCGGGGCGGCCCATCGGGTGTCCGACTGGCGCGAGGGGGTGAACGAAGCGGTGCGGCTGACCGAGCCGGGCGCGCGCGCTCAAGCCAGCGCGGCGGCCCTGGCCTTTGCGGTCAGCCACCGCGGGGCGGCGCAGCGCATGGCACAGGCCGTTGCGGCCCTCATTGCGCGTGTCTGAGGCCGGTCAGCGGGATCGCGCTCAGGCAGCGAGGTCCTGCCACTCCGGGTGGCGGCGCATGTAGACCGCCACATAGCTGCACACGGGC
>JAJUHM010000288.1 GCA_029279925.1 Aquabacterium olei | reverse complement strand
GGGCTGCCGCGCTCGATCAGCTGCTCGATGCTGACGTCGCCTTCGACCATCAGGTAGCGGCGCGTCCAGTCGCCGCCATTGCGGTCGATGCGGCACACCAGCGTGACGACGTCGCTGTAGAGCAGGCAGCGCGCAAAGGGCCGGTTGCTCGACTGGCGGTTGCGCGGGCGGTTGTCGACCGTGGCGCGCAGCCAGGCACTGTCGGCGTTGGCGTGGCGGGCGTAGGTCTTGTAGTTGCGGCCGCCCGAGCAATCCAGGCCCAGCAGCGTGCGCATGGCATCGAGCAGCGTGGTCTTGCCCGAGCCGTTGGGCCCGGCCACGGTGATGATGGCGCCGTCGAGCGGCAAGGTCAGGCGCTGGCAGTAGTCCCAGTGCAGCAGTTCAAGGCTTTGCAGGTGAAACATCGCGATCAGGCCGGGGTGTCAGGGGTGGCAGCAGGCTCATCGGGTGAGCTTGTTGTCGGGGCGGCGTCGATGGCCGCCGGGGCATCGGCTGCCAGCAGCGCGTCCTCGGCCAGCTCGTCCTCGTCGGGGATCTCTTCCAGCGGGGGCTGCGTGAGCGCCAGCGGCAGCGCGCCGGCCAGCTGCTTGGCCTGGGCCAGCACATCGCCCAGTGCGCCCTGCAGGATGCGCGGCGCCAGCGCGTCGTAGTCCAGCAGCAGGTCCAGCAGCGGGCCCTCGGCGATGTCTTCGCCCTTGCGCGTGATGAAGCCGTGGTTCTCCAGGCGCTTCAGGTTGGCGTCCATGCGGGTCTTCTTGCCCAGCTGCACGCCGAAGTCGGCCAGCAGCGCGCGGTAGGAAACGAGCGGGCTGACGCTGGCGGCGGTGGGCAGCGGGCGTTCCTTGCCGAACATGTCGTTCTGCTGCTCGCCGTCGGCGCTCGCGGCGCGGGCCTGCTGGCGTTCGCGCTTGGGCAGCACGATCAGCGCCCACAGCACCACCAGCAGCGACACCGCGTCGCGCGGCAGGTCGATGTTGTTGTGGCTGTTGAGGCCCGCTTCGCCGAACACGCTGGCTTCGGCCGGGCGCAGCAGCGCCACGCTGACGTGGTCGGCATACAGGTTGTCGATCAGGCGCAGGCCCACCTGGGCCAGGCGCTCCTGTGTGGCCTGCCAGAGGTCGGCATCGATCAGCGCGCGCTTGACCTTGGGGTGTTGGCGCGGCAGCCAGCGGCGGGCCAGCAGTTCGGCGGCCAGCAGGGCCGCGTCGTCCAGAGTGCTCATCGGGTGGATCAGGATGCGGTGGGGGCCTCGGACGGCATGGCGTCAGAGGCGGCAGGGGAGGGCGTGGCGGCCAGCAGGGCCGCATCGGGCCGCAGGTGGCCTTCGCTGATCAGCGCCACGGCCTCGTCGTCGGTGGCCACATGCCGGGGCGTGGGTGCCCAGCGCCACGGGCTGCGGGCCAGGTCGCCGGTCAGGCCTTTCAGGGTCTGCGCCTGCGCATCGCCCAGCAGGGGCAGCAGCTGCAGGCGGTAGGCGGCCTGCGCAAAGCGACCGCCCAGCACGGCCTCGGCCAGGGGGCGGGTGCCGGGCGGTGGCGCATCGGGGTCCTCCGCCTCGCCGGACGCCGCCTGAGCGGCCGCGGCCTCGGTGGCCAGTTCGGACCAGCGCCCGAACAGATCGATCAGCCCCCCGAGTTCGGCGGGCAGGCTCAGCACATCGAGCGTGCCGGTGGCGGCCTCGGCCGGGGGCGGCAGACCGGCGGCCTCGCCCGCGTTCGGGCGGTCGCGTTCGAATTCGCCTTCTGCCACGTCGACCAGGTCGTGCTGGCTGACCATGACCGGGCGCACGGGCGTGTGCAGCGCATCGCCCAGCAGTTCGTACAGCGCCGGGTGGCCCTGCAGCCAGGCGCGCACGTCCGAGGTCGTCAGGCCGGTGCTGCCCAGCGTCACGCGCTGGCGGTCGGCCTGCTGCAGGGCGCGGGTGAACTGGCTGGCCATGGCCAGCAGGCGGGCCTGCTCCTGGCCGATGGCGCGGGCCTCACGTTCCAGGCGCGGGTCGAGGTGGTCGGCGCGGATCAGCGCCGTCAGGGCCTGGCCGGCACGGTCGACCAGTTGCAGCGCGCGGTCGAAGCGCGGCTGGGCCAGGCGCAGGCGCGCTTCCGAGCCGCTGGCAATGGCTTCGGCAAACTCGTCGTGCAGGCGGGCCAGCTGCGCATGCAGGTGCTTGAGCTGGTTGGCGTTGACCAGGCCGAGCTGCTGTGCGCCGGCCACCTGGGCCAGCAAGGCGCCCATTTCCTCGTCGGCCTCGCTGCCGTCGGTGGCGGGCGGCGTGCCCAGCGGCACCAGCAGCGCGTGCACCTGCTGCGCCAGGGGCGAAAGGTGGTGGTCCTGCGCGGTGGCATCCCACACCAGCAGGTTCAGCTCGCGCAGGCGCTTGAGGGCCAGGTCGAGCGCCTCCGGGCGCAGGGTGTGGAACAGGCGGTTGAGGTCGTCGCGGCTCAGGCGCGCCTGGGGCTGGCCGGCCAACTCCAGAAAACACCACAGGCGCAGCTGCACCAGGGCCTGCGGGCCGTTGAACAGGCCGCGCAGGGCGTCAAGGGCGTCGAGCCGACGGCCCAGGGCCCAGGCCAGGGGCTGTTCGGCGGCCAGGCCCGGATCGCGGAAATAGCCTTCAAAGCTGCCGGCTTCGGCAGCATCGGGCGGGGAAGCCTCCATCATGGGGGTGGATTGTGCCGGATGGCACCGCCCCGCCCTCAGCCGGCGTGGTGGGGCAGACGGAATGCGGCCACCACGGACACCAGTTGCTCGGCCTGCTGGCGCAGGCTGGCCGCGGCGGCCGCGCTTTGCTCCACCAGGGCCGCATTCTGCTGGGTGCCCTGGTCCATCAGCGAGATGGCCTGACTGGCCTGTCCCACGCCCGAGCTCTGCTCGCTGCTGGCCGTACTGATGTCGCCCACGATGCGGCTCACGCGCTCGATGGCCTGCACGATGTCCTGCATGGTCCGGCCCGCTTCGTTGACCAGCCCCGCGCCCTGCTCGACGCGGTCGACGCTGTTGCCGATCAGCGCCTTGATCTCCCGCGCGGCATCGGCCGAGCGCTGCGCCAGGGTGCGCACCTCGCCGGCGACGACCGCAAAGCCGCGGCCCTGCTCACCGGCGCGCGCAGCTTCGACGGCGGCGTTCAGCGCCAGGATGTTCGTCTGGAACGCAATGCCGTCGATCACCGAAATGATGTCGGCGATCTGGCGCGAGCTGTCGTGGATGCCCTGCATGGTGTCGACCACCTGGGCCACGACCGAGCCCCCGACGCTGGCGACCGAGGAGGCGCCCTTGGCCATGTCGTTGGCCTCGCGGGCGTGGTCGGCCGTGTGATGGGCGGTGGAGCCCAGCTGTTCCATGGACGCCGCGGTCTCCTGCAGCGCGGCAGCCTGCTGCTCGGTGCGCTGGCTCAGGTCCATGTTGCCGCGGGCGATCTCGGCGCTGGCCAGGGCGACGCTCTGCGCGCTGTCCCGGACCTGGGACACCACCTGCACCAGGCCTTCCCGCATGTCGGAAAGGGCCTGCATCAGCTGGCCGGTTTCGCTGCGGCTGGCCGGCGGGATCGAAGTCTGGAGATCGCCGCCTGCCACGGCGCGGGCCACGGCCACGGCCTCGCGCAGCGGGCGGGTGATCGACCGGGTGATGCACCACGCCACACCGAGCGCGGCGCCGCAAGCGGCCAGCCCCAGGGTCAGGGTCCACTGCAGGCTGGTGCGCTGGGTGCGGTGGGCCTCCTCCAGAAAGTGCGTCGCTTCCGCCTCCGCGTGGGCCGACAAGGCCTTGCGCACCGTGGCCATCTCGGCGGCGGATGCCGCCACGCGCCCCTGTACCAGCGTCAGCGCGTCCTGGTACTCGCCATCGCGCTTGAGCCGGACCACTTCGTCGCGCAGCGGGCGCCAGCCGTCGAGCTTGACGAGCAAGGCGTCGACCTCGGTCTGCATGGCCGGGATGCGCTCGCGCGCCAGCGCAAGGTCCTTGCGGATGGCGTCTTCCAGGCTCCGCATCTCGGCAGCCCGCTCGTCCACCGCCTGGTTGGTCTCGGCCAGCACCACGTCGCGCAAGGCGCGGTTCATGCGGGCAATGTTGGCTTCGGTGTGCGCGACGGCGGTGCCCACCGTGAAGGGGCGCTCGTACTGGATGGTGGTGAGTTCGGCCAGTCGCATCTGTTGCCACAGCGACAGCCCGATGGTGCCCAGCAGGAAGGCCAGCAGCAGGCCGAATCCGACGGCCATGCGTTGTCCGATGGACAGGTGATCGAGACTCATGAGGGCTTCCCTTGTTGATGTACCCGGCTTCAGCGAGGGTCCGGGCCGGATCGATGTCCTGTTGTCGGCACGGCGGCGCTTGCCTTGACGGTGAAAAGCGTGAAGCGGTCACGGCGGCGGAAAATCCCACTACCATCGCCACCCCCGTGTCCTCAGATCCGCGAGCCGCCCGATGCCCGAGCCCCTTTCTTCTCCTGCCGACCGGCGCGCGCCGTCCGGCCCCCGTGTGGCGGTGATCGGCGGGGGGCCTGCCGGCCTCATGGCCGCGGAAGTGCTGTCCGCTGGCGGTGCGACGGTCACGGTCTACGACGCCATGCCGTCCGTGGGCCGCAAGTTCCTGCTGGCGGGCCGGGGCGGACTCAACCTCACCCACTCCGAGCCATTCGAGCCCTTTGTCGGGCGCTACCAAGCGCGCGCGGATGCCGTGCGGCCCTGGCTCACCACCTTCGGCGCCCAGGCGCTGCGGGATTGGGCCCAGGGTCTGGGCATCGAGACCTTCGTCGG
>JAJUHM010000287.1 GCA_029279925.1 Aquabacterium olei | reverse complement strand
CCTTCTCGTCGATCCTGGACCTGTCGCCGAAGTACGTCTTCAAGGACACCGACGCGGGCGGTGATGCCACCGTCACCCCCACCGGCGGTTCGCTCAAGATCGTGGGCGGTCAACTGGGCGTCTACTCCGGCTGGTTCGACTCGCCCCACATCGACAAGGGACAGGCTGTCACCGTGACGTTTGCCGAAGCCGTGGTGCTCAAGGCCTTCGACATGGACAACCTCCTCGGCGGCAAGTTCTCGCTGTCGGTCGACGGCGCAGCCGCCAAGACCTACTCGCTGTCCAGCTATTCGATCTCGCCGGAGCTGACCGGCAAGAGCTTCACCTTCGGTCATGCCGGCTCCGATTACTCCATCGACTGGCTCAAGTTCGTCTGCGCCGTGCCCGAGCCGGGCACCTATGGCCTGATGCTGATGGGGCTGGGGGGCCTGGCCTTCGTGCGCCGCCGTCGCGGCTGATCGACTTCCTCGCTGTCTCTCGGGCGCCCTGTCGGGCGCCTTTCTTTTTGCCATTCAATAAAACGCAGCAAAGCCGTCCGGAAGGCTCAAGTTCAGCCGTAACAGGCCGTAAACGGAGGTCGTAGCGTCCGAGGGGCGCTGCAGGGCGTCAGTTGGAAGAGCGAGGCGCGACGGGTCAAGCGGAACCGCCCCAAGTGTTTCGCTCCCTGGTGGTTCACCGGGGTGCTGGAGTAGAGAAGAATGACGGCCTGGATCGCCAACCTCCCTTTGCGGCACAAATTCGTGCTGCTGTGTCTGCTGGCGCTGTTGATGGCCGCAGCACCGTCGGCTCTGGTGGTGCGGTCGGCGGTATCCGACCTGACGGCGATCGAGCGTGAGCAAGAGGGCATGCAACCTTCGCGCGACCTTCTGGCCCTGATCAAGCTGATGCAGGAACACCGCGGCCTGTCGAATGCCTTCTTGAGTGGTGACGTCAGCAAGAAGGCCGACCTGGCAGCGCGACGCAGCAAGCTGGACGTGGCGGTGGGTCAGGCGCAGGCCAGCGTGGATGCGCTGCGAGAGAAGGCCGTCAGCGACAGTGTCACTGCCCTCGCCCGAGACTGGCAGGTGCTGGCCGAAGAGGTGGCCAGCGGCGTGCTGACACCGGCGGACAGCGTGCGGCGGCACACCGCCCTCGTGAACCGGGGGCTGCTGCTGCTCGAAGACGTGGCGGCGGTGAGCGGCCTGAGCCTCGACCCCGATGCCGAGCGCTACTTCCTGATTCAGACGGTTTTCCGGGATCTGCCCAGGCTGACCGAGCAACTCGGACTGGCTCGCGCGCGGGGTACGGCGATGCTGGTGCGTCAGAGCAGCACGCCGGACGAGCGCCAGACGCTGCAGTCGCTCAAGAGCGTGGCCCTGACCCACGCGCAAGACGCCCAGCGCAACCTTGCCCGGGCCGCCGTGGCCCGCAATGGCGAGCCCGTGCCGACCTTCACGCAGGCGGTCGAGCAGGCCCAGGCGGCCGTGACGCGGGGGGCGGCTTTGATCGACAGCCTGTCGAAGAGCGAGACCCTGCCGGATCTGGCCAGTGGCGACTACTTCCAGGCCACCACCGAGGTGATCACGGCCCAGTTCAAGCTCAGCGAGATGGCACTGAGCCGGCTGGACGAACTGTTTGCGCGCAACATCCGTCTGGACCGCCAGATTGTCGGCTTGATCGCGATGATCGCGCTGTCTGCCTTCGCGCTGGGACTGTGGGCGGCCGTGCTGATCACGCGCACCACCACCCGCACGGTGGAGGAGGCCATGGCTGCGGCCCGCGCGCTGACCGCGGGCGACCTGACCCGCACGCTGCACAGCCAGAGCCGCGATGAAATCGGGCAGATGGTCAATGCCATCGGGCAGGCCATCGAGCACCTGAAGCAGACGATTCTCGGTATCAAGGCAGCGAGCGACTCGGTGGCCACGGCGTCCAGCCAGATCGCGCAAGGCAACCTGGATCTGAGCGCCCGCACGGAAAGTCAGGCGTCGTCCCTGCAGCAGACCGCTTCGTCCATGGAAGAGATGTCGGCCACCGTGAAGCACAACGCCAGCACGGCGCTGCAGGCCAACGAACTGGCCACGGCGGCATCGCGTGAGGCCACGCAAGGCGGCGAGGTCTTCGGTCAGGTGGTCAGCAAGATGGCGGAGATCAAGCAGACCAGTGCCCGCATTGCCGAGATCAATGCGGTGATCGACGGGATCGCGTTCCAGACCAACATCCTGGCGCTGAACGCGGCCGTGGAGGCGGCCCGTGCCGGTGAGCAGGGACGTGGCTTTGCGGTCGTGGCAGGTGAGGTGCGGACGCTGGCGCAGCGCAGCGCCCAGGCTGCACGCGAGATCAAGAGCTTGATCAGCAGCAGCGTCGACAGCGTCGAACAGGGTTACGAGTTGGCCAGCCACAGCAGCGAATCGATCGAGCGGCTGATCGATCAGGTGCAGAAGGTGAGCCAGCTGATGACCGAGATCGCCTCGGCCAGCGAGCAGCAGAGCCAGGGGATTGCGCAGGTGAACCAGGCGGTGTCGCTGCTGGATCAGGCCACGCAACAGAATGCGGCACTGGTGGAAGAGTCCAGTGCCGCAGCGGCGAGCCTGAGTGACCAGGCCTTGCGTCTGCAGCAGGCCGTGGGCCGCTTCACGCTGGCCTGACCTGCCGGGTGCGGCTTCAGCGCACCAGCAGCACCGGCGTCTTGCAGCGTGCCAGCACCTGGTTGGTCACCGAGCCCATGACCAGGTTCATCAGGTTGCCGTGGCCGTGCGAGCCCATGATGATGAGGTCGTGCTTGCCCTTTTCCGCCGTCTTGGCGATGACATCGGGCGCGTGGCCGGTCTTGGTGACGTAGTTGGTGGCCAGGTTGTGCTTGGCCGTGAACTTGCGGATGGGCTTGAAGACCGCCTCGGCGGTGTCGTCGTAGTACGACTTCAACTGGTCGGCGGGAAACATGGCTGCGGCATGCGGCGGGATGGCCGGCACCACAGTCAGCACGGTGAACTCGTGCTGGCCCGTGAGCCATTCGCCGTTGGTCGTGAGCCAGGCCAGCATGCGCTTGGTGTAGGCGCTGCCGTCAACCGGAAGCAGGATCTTCATGGATGAAACCTCGTCTGTTGGTCCAGGAATCAGTGTGGGCAAGCGAAGCCGCCCCGGCGTTGACCCCTGTCAAGAGGCCGGCCGCCATGCGCGAGTCTAGACGCTGATGCAGCACAGACCGTCAAAAGCATCGCTCTCGCCCTTGTGGCTGTGGCCCCGTGCGTTGCTCACCACACGGGTGACGCCGCCGGCATGGGGCACCAGGTAGTCATGCCGGCAATGCAGGTGGCCGTGGATCCACAGTTGCGCGCCAGCCAGCAGGTCGTCGTCGGCATTGCAGAAGCTGGCGGTGCCGGGCTGGCGGCCATAGCGCGGGTCGGCGCTGCGCAGGCTGGGCCCGAAGTGGGTGACGACGACCGTGACGTCCCAGGGGTTGTCTGCCGTGGGCAAGCGGTCCAGCTCGGCTGCCAGCCAGGCACGGCACCGCAAGGCTTCTTCACGGACGGCGACCGGGTCGAACGGGTTGCCGCCCCGGGTGGAACGCATCACGTTGACGAAGTAGGACGCGGCCCGCATGGCGCGCGGGCGTTCCTTCTCACCGAACAGGTCGAAATCGCACCACCGCGTGGTCCCTAGAAACCGGATGCGGCGTCCATCCCGG
Source organism: Aquabacterium olei (assembly GCA_029279925.1). Taxonomy (GTDB): domain Bacteria; phylum Pseudomonadota; class Gammaproteobacteria; order Burkholderiales; family Burkholderiaceae_C; genus Aquabacterium; species Aquabacterium olei_A. The sequence goes on along the minus strand of JAJUHM010000287.1, from coordinate 1,117 downwards.
GCGGCGAGCACGAGGGCATCGCGCTCGAGCATGTGCAGGCCGAGCGCGTCGCAGCGGGCACGCAGGCCGGCAAGGGCCTCGTCCACATCACGCCGGTCGAACTCGTGGTTGCCGGGCACGAACAGCACTGGCACCGGCCAGTCGGCAAAGTGCTGCAGGCCAGCCCAGGTGCTGTCGACATCGCCCGCCAGCACGAGCAGGTCCGCCCCCGGCGCGGGTCGGGGCGTGAACACCTCGGTCTCGAGGTGCAGGTCGGACAGCAGCTGGATCTTCACAAGCGATCGGGCCGGGCGCGGGCGCCCGGTTCAGCGGGCCTGTGCGGCGCTCAGTTGGCGCCGTGGCACTGCTTGTACTTGCGGCCGCTGCCACAGGGGCAGGGGTCGTTGCGGCCGACCTTGGGCTGGTCGCGCACCACGGTTTCCACCTTGGTGCGCTCGGCCACGCCGATCTGGGCCAGGTCGACCACGTCGAACACCAGCGCCTCGATGGCCTCGTCCAGGTTGCGCAGCGGGTGCTCTTCGTCCAGCGCCTTGGTCATGGCACGCTGGGTCTCGTCCTGCTCCGGCAGATGGCGCCAGATGGAGTCGAGCAGGTCGGGCACGCCGGGCAGGGCGGCTTCTTCGAGCTGAGGGAAGTTGGCCAGGGCCCATTCGAAGCCGGCCGCCCAGTAGCCCAGGCCTTCCATGGCGTCCTTGCCTTCCAGCACCTTGCCGTCTTCGTCCTCGATCATCGGCACGATCGGGTCGAACCAGCCTTCTTCCAGGATGCCGCGCAGGATCTCGTCCTTGCGGCGGGTGATGAGCGTGACCAGGCGGTTGTGCTGCGCCTCGCTCCAGCCTTCGATGCCGGGCTCGGGCATGCCTTCGGTCCCGAAGATCGGGGCCAGCCACTGCTCGGGCTCGAGCTGTACCGGTTGCACGATGACACCCGCCAGGTAGCCGTCCAGGATCACGGCATCGACGGTTTCGTACGGGGCCGGCACGGCAGCCAGCAGCTCGTCGATTTCGTTGATCTCGGCGTCGGTCAGCGGAGGCGGGTTCTTCATCTTGATTCTGTCCGGTACATGTCCAAACCCGCATTGTGCCGGACATGCCTGCCCTGTGTCCCGGCGGTCATG
>JAJUHM010000286.1 GCA_029279925.1 Aquabacterium olei | reverse complement strand
GGCGGGCAGCCACAGCTGCTGGATGTCTTCAGGGGAGACGTGGCCCCGTCCTGCGACCAGGGCGCGGGCGCGCGCCAGCCGCAACAGCGACAGGCCGGCCCGCGGGCTGAGGCCCTGTGCGAACCACTGCCCGCTGCGGGTCGCGGCCAACAGGGCCTGAAGGTAGTCGAGCAGCCCAGCCGCCACGTGAACCTGATCGAGCCGGGCCTGCCAGTGCTGCCAGTCGGACGGGGTCATCACTGGCTGCATCCGGTTCAGCAGCGATCGCCGGTCTTCCCCGGCCAGCAGGGCGCGCTCTGCGGCCGGCGGCGGATAGCCCAGCGACAGCCGGATGGCAAAGCGGTCCAGTTGCGATTCCGGCAGGGGGTGGGTACCGAGCTGCTCGCCCGGATTCTGGGTGGCGATCACAAAGAACGGCGAGGGCAGGGCGCGGGTCACGCCGTCCACCGACACCTGCCGCTCTTCCATGGCCTCCAGCAAGGCGCTCTGGGTGCGGGGGCCGGCACGGTTGATCTCGTCGGCCAGCAGCACCTGCGAGAACACAGGCCCGGGATGAAAGACGAACTGGCCTTGCTGCCGTTCATAGACGCTCACACCGATCAGGTCCGAGGGCAGGAGGTCTGAGGTGAACTGCACCCGTGCGAAGTCCAGCCCCAGCGAGCGTGCCAGCGCCTGCGACAGCGTTGTCTTGCCGACACCCGGGATGTCTTCGATCAAAAGATGACCCGACGCCAGCAGGCAGATGACGGCCAGCGTGACCTGCTCCCGTTTGCCGATCACGATCGTGCTAACCTGATCGACCAGGTCCGAGAGTGAAGAAGAGGACGGCGGCATGGCGGCCCCGGCGCCCACGCGGGCATCAGCCGATGAGTCAGTGCGAAGCATGCCCGACCATACCCCAAAGCACCGTGGCCTGCAGACCGAGAGAGACCCATGGCGACCGGCTATTTTTCCCATCCCGACTGCCTGGCCCACGAGATGGGGCAGGGCCATCCGGAGTGCCCGCAGCGCATCCACGCGATCGAAGACCAGCTTCGTGCGCAAGGGCTGGACGCCCTGCTGCAGCGGGAGGAGGTGCCACTCGCCTCCAACAGCGATCTGGCGCTGGCGCACGACCTCAACTATGTGTTGACGCTGGACGACTTCCTTCAGCAGCTCGAGGCCAATGGCGACATGCGGGCGCTGGACCCGGACACCTGGGCCTGTCCGGGTACCCGTTCGGCGGCCTGGCGGGCAGCCGGTGCGGCCGTGGCGGCCACCGATGCGGTGCTTGATGGCCGCGTCGACAACGCCTTCTGTGCGGTGCGGCCACCGGGACACCACGCCATGCACAACCAGACCATGGGGTTCTGCTTCTTCAACAATGTGGCGGTGGCCGTACGGCATGCGCTCGATGTGCGCGGCCTGCAGCGCGTCGCGGTCGTCGATTTCGACGTGCACCATGGCAACGGCACGGAAGACATCCTCAACGGGGATGACCGCGTCCTGATGGTCAGCTTCTTTCAGCACCCGTTCTACCCCTACAGCGGCGCCGAGAGCCGGGCCGGCAACATGGTCAATGTGCCGCTGCCCGCGCGCACCAACGGCGCCACTGTCCGGGACGTGGTCGATTCCTACTGGATGTACCGCCTCGAAGACTTCCGGCCGGAGATGATCTTCATCTCGGCCGGCTTCGACGCACACCGCGAAGACGAGATGGGCGGCATGGGGCTGGTCGAGGCGGATTACGCCTGGATCACCGCCCGCATTCTGGATGTCGCCCGGCGATTCTGCGGGGGCCGTGTGGTGTCTTGCCTGGAAGGCGGCTATAACCTGAGCGCGCTGGGCCGCAGTGTGGCGGCCCATGTGCGCACCCTCATCGAAGAACGCTGACCCCATCCCGCTCTCTCACCGTGTTCAACAGCCTGATTGCTCCCCTGACATCCCCTTCCGCGCCTGGCCTGCCTGCCAGCGGCCCCTTGCACCTCTGGCGGCCCAGCGAGTTCTCCCATCTGTGGAGCCAGCTCAACCAGCCCACGGCGCTCGCCGAGCTGGCGGTGCTGCTAGGCTGCCTGGGTACATCATGGCTGCTCGTGCGGCTGTGGCGTGGCAAGCAGGTCGATCCGTCTTCGGTGTGGTTCGGTCGAAAAGTCTTCGACGGCGTGCTCTTTCCCTTGCTGGCGCTGCTGCTGGCGGTGGCCATGCGCCGGGTCCTCCATGGTGAGCTGCCCCTGGCTGTGTTCCGGATCGCGATTCCAGTGTTGGTGTCCCTGGCTGTCATCCGCATGACGGTCAAGGTGCTGGGAGCGGCCTTCCCGGCGTCCCAGACGGTCCGCGTCGTCGAGCGGACGGTGTCCTGGGTGGCCTGGCTGGGCATGGTGCTCTGGGTGACGGGCGTGCTGCCCCTGTTGACCGACGAGATGGCGCGCCTGACCTGGAAGATGGGCGGCAGCGAGGTGAGCCTGCTCAGCCTGATCCAGGGCGTGCTCAGCGCGGTGGTGGTGCTCATCCTCTCGCTGTCCCTGTCGTCGGCCATCGAGTCGCGCCTTCTGCGCGGCAGCGCCAGTGACAACCTTTCGCTGCGCAAGATTGCCGCCAATGCCATCCGTGCGGTGCTGCTGGCCTGCGGCATGCTGCTCGCCCTGTCGGCCGCCGGCATCGACCTCACGGCGCTGTCGGTGTTCGGCGGCGCCATCGGTGTCGGCCTGGGCTTCGGTCTGCAGAAGCTGGCGGCCAACTACGTCAGCGGCTTCGTGATCCTGGCCGAGCGCAGCCTGCGCATCGGCGACCTGGTGCGGGTGGACAACTTCGAGGGACGCATCACCGACATCAACACCCGCTACACCGTCCTGCGGGCGGCCACCGGGCGCGAGGCCATCGTGCCCAACGAGCAATTGATCACCCAGCGCGTGGAGAACGCGTCGTTGGCCGACACCCGTTTGCAGCTGTCCACCGTGGTGCAGGTGGCCTACGGCACCGACCTGCAGATGCTCATTCCTCAGATGCTCGGCGTCGTGTCTGCGGTGCCGCGCGTGCTGGCCACCCCCGAGCCACAGGTCTTTCTGACCGCCTTTGCGGCCGACGGCCTCGAGCTGACGGTCATGTGGTGGCTGGACGACCCCCAGAACGGACAGATCAATCTCCGCTCGGAGGTGAATCTGGCGATCCTGAACCTGCTGAACCGCCTTGGGGTGGAGATCCCGTTCCCGCAGCGTGTGGTTCACGGTGCGGGTGCGGCGCCCGCCCGTGCTTGAGGTATCCTCCACCGGACCGGGGCAACCCCCTAACAAGAAGACCTGAGCGTGCAGCCCGTTTCCAGCAAGGCGCCGGCCGACCCCGTCGCCACCGATCCCCACCTCGACGACGACGAGCCGCCTCGTCGTCCGCGCAAGGGCATCTACATCCTGCCCAACCTGTTCACGCTGGCGGCCCTGTTCGGTGGCTTCTACGGCATCGTCATGGCCATGAACGGCCAGTTCGAGCAGGCCGCGGTGGGCATTTTCTGCGCCATGGTGCTCGACAGCCTGGACGGCCGCGTGGCGCGCATGACGAACACGCAGAGCAGCTTCGGCGAGCAGATGGACAGCCTCTCCGACATGGTGTCGTTCGGTGCGGCGCCAGCCCTCATCGCCTATGAATGGGCGCTGAAAGACCTCGGCAAGTACGGCTGGATCGCCGCCTTTGTGTACTGCTCGGGTGCCGCCTTGCGTCTGGCGCGCTTCAACACCAACATCGCCGTGGTGGACAAGCGCTTCTTCCAGGGGCTGCCCAGCCCGGCGGCCGCGGCCCTCGTCATGGGTCTGATCTGGGTCGTGACCGACCTGGGCGAAACCGCTTTCACACTGACCGGCATGGTGTGGCTGACCTTCGCCATGACCCTGTATGCGGGCCTGACCATGGTCACCAACATCCCGTTCTACAGTTTCAAGGACGTGAACTTCCGGCGCTCGGTGCCTTTCATCGCCATCGTTGCGATCGCCCTGGGCATTGCCGTGATCACCATCCACCCCCCGATCGTGCTGTTTGCGGTCTTCGTGCTGTATGGCCTGTCCGGCTATGGCGTCTACGCCTGGAAGCGCATGAAAGGCAAACGCGTCAGCGTGATTTCCACGTCGACGGACGAGCCCGAAGAGGCTGGACTGCACCGCTGAACCCCGGCCTGCCCGACGCGACGGGCGGGATGACCGAGGGCTCACCCCGCTTGCCGCCTGCGGCCAAGAGGCGCCACAGTCCTTGATGGACGCGGCGCCGCCCCAGGAGACCCCCATGACCGACAAGCTCATCATTTTCGACACCACCCTGCGTGACGGCGAACAGTCGCCGGGCGCTTCGATGACGCGGGAGGAAAAGCTCCGCATCGCCCGCCAGCTGGAGCGCCTGAAGGTCGACGTGATCGAGGCCGGCTTTGCCGCGTCCTCCAACGGCGATTTCGAGGCCATCAAGTCCATCGCGGACGTCATCAAGGACTCGACCGTCTGCTCGCTGGCGCGGGCCAACGACCGCGACATCAGCCGTGCCGCCGAAGCCCTGAAGGGCGCCAATTCGTGGCGCATCCACACCTTCATCGCGACCAGCGCGCTGCACATGGAGAAGAAGCTGCGCATGTCGCCCGAGCAGGTGCTGGAGCAGGCCAGGCAGTCCGTGCGCTTTGCCCGCAACCTGACTTCCGATGTCGAGTTCTCGGCCGAAGACGGCTACCGCTCCGACCTGGATTTCCTCGCCCGCGTGTGCGAGGCGGTGATCAACGAGGGCGCGACCACCATCAACATCCCGGATACGGTGGGCTACGCCATCCCCGAGCTCTATGGCC
>JAJUHM010000285.1 GCA_029279925.1 Aquabacterium olei | reverse complement strand
GATCCGCCGCATCCCCGACGAGAAGCTGGCCGGCATCGGCGGGCCCGAGGTCACTCCGGCGCAGTTGCGGGCGGACGCCTCCACGCGTCTCCTGGGCATCGTGCTCGAGGAGACGAACATGGCCGTGGTGGAGCCTGGTGCACGTGAACGGGCGGCCCTCTACGCCAACTTGCAGCGCGGCACCTGGAAAGGCGAGCTCACCCGGTCGGTGTTCCTCTTCAAGACGACGCCCATCGCCATGGTGCTGCGCCACTGGGAGCGGGGCATGTCCGGCCCAGATGCCCGCAGCCGCGCCGGCTACCTCGCCGCCTTGGTGGCGTCCACCACGGTGCTGGGCATGGCCGCCATCCAGATCGACGAGCTGCTCAGGGGCCGCGACCCGGTGAACATGAACCCATTCGAGGGCAAAGCCGGCGCCCGCAACTGGATGCGCGCCATGCTCAAGGGCGGCTCCTTGGGCATCTACGGGGACTTCCTGCTCAGCGAGCAGACCCAGCAAGGCCAAAGCCCCACGGCGGCCTTCCTGGGGCCTGTGGTGGGCCTTGGAGAGGAGGTCCTGGGGCTGACGCAGGGCAACCTGATCCAACTGCTTCAGGGCAAGGACACACACGCCGGCGCCGAGCTGTTGAAGTTCGCCAGGGGCATGACGCCGCTCGCGAACAACTGGTACACGAAGGCGGTCACGGACCACCTGATCTTCAACCAACTTCAGGAGATGGCCTCGCCCGGCTATCTCGCCCGCGTTCGCAACCGAGCGCAGCGGGAGTTCGGCCAGTCGTTCTACTGGGATCCGGCAGACGCTTCGCCCGACCGGGCGCCGGACCTCGCCACCGCATGGGAGTGAACATGGACCAAGAGAAGCTTCAGGCTCTGATCAGCCGTCGCGATGAGCTCGCGGCCCAGGCCGAGATGCTGGCCGCCGTGCCAGAAAGCGAGCGTCCGAAGAAGCCTTCGGAGCTGAAGGCCTGGCTCAGCCAGGTGCGGACACTCCACGGGCTGGTAGAGCAGATGGACCGGCTCATAGCTCGCGCAGCACCCAGGCCCCGAGTGGGCGTGTCGGACCTGATCAAAGACCTGGACCCCAACACCGGCGACGTGATCGACGTCGCTCGGATTCGCAAGGGGCGACGCGCGGAGATGCGCGTCTCCGTCAAGCCGTGGAAAGGGCGCCGGGTGATCGACATTCGCCTGTGGTCGCTGATCGACGGTGCCGGGGACGAGATGAAGCCCAGCCGCAAGGGCATAGCCTTCGATGCAGCGAATTTGGATGCCCTCATCGATGCGCTTCATCGAGCGAAGCAGCACGTTTGAGCAAATCGCGAGAGAGCGGTTCGCGCGCGCGTTTTACATGTAGATCCCGGATGACTCTTGCACGTCGCATCACGATCCGCCGCATCGACTGGTTCCGTGTCCTTGCGGACCTGCGCTACCAAGGGCTGACACTGCGGGTGATCACGGCCTGCACGGGCATCAGCAAGCCGACGTTGCTGGGCCTTCGAAACCAAGAGGCCGACCCCAAGATGCACCAGGGTGAGCTGCTCATCACCCTGTGGACGCGCACCACCGGCCGCCCCGCCAGCGACGTGCCCAGGTCGGGAGACCCACGCACCGCGCTCAAGCGGTCCTATGTCGAGTCCTGGGAGGGAGGGTCGATCCACTGCCCTTTGTGCGGAACCGAACACAGCATGCGCCCGCCGAAGCGGTGACCAGAACGGATCGGGGCAGCACGTGAAACCGCTTCTGCAGCATCTCGTCCTCCGGCAAACACTCTGCGGACCTCTCGCAGCAACTGGGCGGTGCCTCTGGTTTCAGGCTTCGTGCCCAGCCGCTCAGGCGGTCTCTCTAGGCTTGTGGGGAACCGGGCTGAACAACGCCGCTTCAACAGCGCTCGCTATCTTCCTTGCGGCGCCCGATAAGCGGACGAGCCCATGGCTTGCGAAGTTGGTCAGATCGAACTATAGTTGGTGAAAACAGCTTGGAGTGCTAGATGCAAGAACCCGACGTCGCCCGAATTGAAGCTTTGTCCACCGCGTTCAGTCCGAGCGCGCCGATTGACCAGCGTGCGCTGTTCGCGGGCCGAATGTCGCAACTCACCGATGTCATCAACGCGCTGGGACAAAAGGGTCAACATGCGCTCCTGTTCGGCGAGCGCGGGGTTGGCAAAACGTCTCTGGCACGCGTCTTGGCCAACCGGAATTCAGAGCTTTCGATGGGCGGGCAACGAGTGCTTGTTGCTTCTATCAACTGCGATGCAACCACGACATTTTCTTCGATGTGGCATCGCCTTCTCGGTGACATAAATTTCGCTCAACAGCGTCAGGCTATTGGTTTCACGGGTGAGTCGGTGCGTACAGCTGTACCCGTTAACACGGTGCTTCCGCCGGACGTAACACCCGACGACTTGCGTAGAGTCCTAGGCCAACTTGGGAAAACGCTCATCGTTATCGACGAGTTGGATCGGCTGGAAGATGAGAAGGCATCGCAGCTTCTGGCAGACACAATTAAGACGCTGTCAGACCACGCTGTTGATTGCACGTTGCTCCTCGTCGGGGTGGCCGACTCGGTGGACATGCTCATTCATGAGCATCAATCTGTAGAGCGCGCACTCGTTCAGATTCGCATGCCGAGAATGTCTCCGCCGGAACTGTTCGAGATCATCAACAAGGGCTTGGCGGCTGCGGCTATGACGATTGACGACGATGCGAAGGGGCGCATCGTCCAGTTGTCTCAGGGGTTGCCGCACTACACCCACTTGCTAACTCAAAATGCGGCGCAACGCGCCGCAACTACGGGGCGGGTCCGCGTTGAGCTTACCGACGTTCGCGTGGCAATTGACAGCGCTCTTGGCAAAGCCCAACAGAGCATCATTTCCGCATACCACGAGGCAACCGCAAGCCCGCGAGAGAACATGTACCAGCAGGTTCTTCTCGCCTGTGCAATGGCGCAAGCTGATGCCATGGGCTACTTCGCTGCTGTGGACGTCCGTGATCCTCTGTCGCGTGTCATGGGCAGGCGATACGAGATTCCGGCGTTCTCGCAGCACCTAAATGCATTCTGTGAAGACTCAAGAGGCCCCGTACTCCAGCGCACCGGATCTTCCCGCCGTTACAGGTTTCGTTTCGAGAACCCTCTGATGCAGCCTTTCGTGATCATGGACGGCCTAAAGAAGGGTCTTATTGCTGAGCACCTGATCGGCTGATCCGGTGGTAATGGTGATCGCTGAGCGTTGCCATCAGGGCTTGCGTCCCTGATGTCTACCGCGATTGACCCCGACGGACAGTCATCCTGCAGACCGCGCCTCACTTGCGGATTCTGGGTACCAAGACAAGGCTGGACGCCGCAGGCAGCCCGGTGCGGCTGAACTCCATGGCCCTGGACCTGCCGAACGACCTGGGCGCGACGCGCGTGCAGCGCCCGGACTGCTGTTGCCGGTGCCATGCGGAGCCGGTGCTGGAGCGCTGACAGCCCGCCCGGCGTTGGACCTAGCGCAACTGCGGCTTTCCTCAGCGCATGCCCGGCGGGTACCTGGGGCACTTCTCGGGTGGCGGCGCTCAGCGTCAGGGCGCCGGCGGTGGAGCGTTCGGCGGCGTTGGGTGCCAGTCGCTCGCCTGGAGAGGCTGGCACCACCAGACCTGCACGTGCTCCATCGGCTGTCCAGTGCTCTCGTCCTTGCCCATCTCGTGACCGACGAGGTAGAGCCCGGTTTCGTCCACCTTTGCCAGGCTCACGTCGAAGATCGGCTGAAAGGCGTCAGTCTCCATAGACCAGCGACGCTCTAAGAACTCGGCCTTACGCGTCCAGCGCTTGCTCCATGGCGGAGCCCAGTCGCTTACGACAAGGCGCCCCTCTACCGGTTCCGGCAGCTGCGAACGCTTGAGGATGAGCCCATTGGCTCGGAGGGGGACGACTCGGCACTGCATGCTGGAGTTTTGTACAGGACGCGAGGCTCAAATGCTGCGCCAGGCGTTACCCGCGCATAGACGTTGGGCAACACGGCTGGGCGGACTGCCGGGACGATTCACGCTGGCCCAGCCAAATGGGGGAGCCCGGCCATCGCCTCGCGGGCTACGATCCAAGTAGGAGAAATCAAAGCATGGCGAGGAAGAGAAAGGGCGGGCTGGCCGAGCTGGGCGGCCGACTTCTGGCTGTTGGAGGGCTGTTCACGCTGCTGCCGCTGTTCGGGGGGGCGTCCCCCGTGTTTGCCGGCCTAAGGCAGTTGATGCCCATGGGGTTGCTGTTCTTGTGTGCGGGTGCCGGGCTGCTATTCCTGGGGCGAGGCAGACACGGTCAGCAGGGCGGGGGAGAAGTCGCCAGGCCGCGGGATCGAGCCAGGCGTGCACCGCCGTTGAAGGTGGTTCCTCCGGTCGCCGTGGCAGCAGAGCCCCCGGCCCCTCCGACCATCGTCCCGGACGTCGTCACCCGTGCGGACCTCACCCCGTCACCCTCACCGAAGACGCTGACCGCCTGGGGCCCGGAGGTCTTCCAAGCAATCGAGTGGCGCCGATTTGAGGCTGTGGTGGAGGCGCTTTTCGCCCAGGCCGGCATGGAGACGAAGAGCCAGAGCCACGGCGCAGACGGTGGGGTGGACATCTGGCTGTACTCCAAGACCTTGCCAGGTCAGCCAGTCAGCATCGTTCAGTGCAAGCACTGGAATGGCCGGCGGGTCGGTGTCGACAAGATCCGCGAGCTGCGGGGCGTCATGGCGGCCAAGAACGTGCGCCGCGGCCAGTTCGCCACCACCTCGACCTTCACCCCGGATGCCGAGGCCTTCGCCAAGGAGAACGGCATCAACCTGCT
>JAJUHM010000284.1 GCA_029279925.1 Aquabacterium olei | reverse complement strand
GAGAGCGACCTGATCATCGGCAACCTCAAGTACAACAACGACTTCCGCTCGACCTACGCCACGATCCTGGAGAACTGGTTCCAGGTCGAGTCAAAGCCGATCGTCAACGGCAGCTTCGAGCAGTTCGCGTTCGTGCGAGAGTGGTTCCCGCCCGCGCCGCATTGACGTCAGTGCACCACCGCCGCAGCGAGGCCGCGACGGCGGTGGTAAGGTCCCTGGCATGGACGTCTACGCCTCGCATGCATTCCTGTTGCGGCACGCTCGCCCCTCGCTGATTCTGTCGGCCTGTCTGGTCCTGCTGACCGGTTGCGCGACCCGGCCAGCGCCGCCCCCCGCCAGCGCCCCGAACCATCCCGCCGCAGCGCAGCCGGCGGGCGCCCCACCGGCACCCGCTGCCGCGGCGCCAGCCGGTTCTCCCCCCGCTTTCGAGCAGGTGAGCAAAGGTGCCGAGCGCCAGGATGGGCTGCTGCCCCTGTGGCGCCGTCAGGACAAGGTCTGGCTGGAGCTGTCGCCTTCCGCGCTGGGCAAGCCTCTGTTCCTCTCACCCAAGCTGTCGCGCGGCATCGGCGAGGCCGGTGTGTTCGGCGGCCTGATGCACAGCCGATCGGCCCAGGTCGGCCGCCCGCAGTGGGTCGAGTTCCGCAAGGTCCAGCAGCAGGTTCAGCTGCTGGCGATCAACGCGGCCTACACCGCGCGAGAAGGTTCACCACAGGCCCTGGCCGTCGCCGCGGGCTACTCGCCCAGCCTGCTGGCCAGCGCCCCCATCGCCAGCGCCCCGCACCCGCAAAGCGGCGCCGTGCTGATCGAACTCAACGCCCTGATGCTCGGCGACGTGCTCGGGCTGGCCCAGCATCTGCAGCGGCAGTACCGGCAGAGCTATGCGCTCGATCCGCGGCACACGGTGCTGCTGCAGGCCCGCACCGAGGCCCAGGCCGCGGTGTTCGAGGTCAGCCAGCACTTCGCCACGTCGGGCATCAGCGCAGGCAGCACCACACCCGGCATGCCGGGCTCCAGCGTGCCAGCCACCGTACCCGATCCGCGCAGCCTGTTCGTGAACGTGCACTACACGCTCAGCCCCCTGCCGGCACAGCCCATGCCTCGCCGGCCCGCCGATCCGCGGGTGGGTTACTTCAGCACCAGCGTCATCGACTTCAGTGACGACCTGCGACGCACCCCGCGCGAGCGCTTCATCAACCGCTGGCGGCTGGACAAGAAGGACCCGGCTGCCGCGGTGTCCGAGCCGGTGCAACCCATCGTCTTCTGGCTGGACCCGAGCATCCCCGAGGCCTACCGGGGCACCATCACCGAGGGCGTGCTGGAGTGGAACAAGGCGTTCGAGGCCATCGGCCTGCGCAACGCGATCGAGGTCCGCACACCGCCTGCCGACACGCCCTTCGACACACTGGAAACCGGCCGGGCCTCGATCCGCTGGATGACCAACCACCAGCCCAGCTTCGGCGCCATCGGCCCGAGCCATGTCGACCCGCGCACGGGCGAGATCCTCGACGCCGACATCGCCATCGAAAGCCTGTCGTCCCGCGCCATCCGGACGGCACGCAGCCAGTTCCTGATCGGGCGTCCTGGCCTGGGAGAGATGCAAGACGCCGTATCCGCGCATCCGGATCACTGCGATCACGCCGAGCACGCGGCAGAACAACTGGGCCTGGCGCTGGACGTGCTGGCCGCCCGCGGGGAACTGGACCCCGACAGCCCCGATGTCCAGCGTTTCGTGCTGGCCTATCTGAAGGACACCATCATGCACGAGGTCGGCCACGCCCTGGGGCTGCGGCACAACTTCAAGGCCTCGCGCTGGCGCACGGCCGAAGAACTGGCCCACCCCACGCTGGGGGCACGCGAAGGCAACAGCGCCTCGGTGATGGAATACGCGCCGATCAACCTGCCGATGCCGGGACAGCCCATGCCGGCGCCGTTCCAGACCACGCTGGGCCCGTACGACTACTGGGCCATCGAGTACGGCTACAAGCCGCTGGCAGGCGATGCCGCCCGCGTCAGCAGCGAGTTGCGCGCCATCGCGGCCCGCAGTGCCGAGCCGGCGTGGCGTGATGCCCTGGCCTATGGCACGGACGAAGACCAGTTCATCGGACTGGACCCCCATGCCCAGACCTTCGACCTGGGGCGCGACCCGGTGGTCTTCGCGCGGCAGCGCATCGCCATCGTGCGCGATCTGTTCGAACGCCAGGCCCGCCGCACACCCAAGGTGGGCGACGACCCCGCCCTGGCGCGCCGCGCCGTTGCCTACGGCCTGCGCGAGCTGGGCCGAACCGGCCAGATCCTGATGCGCCAGGTGGGCGGCCTGATTACACGCCGAGACGACCCGGCCGGTCAGCGAGACCTGCTGGTGCCTTTGCCGACCAGCGAGCAGCGTGCTGCCCTGCGCCTGTTGCTGGACGAGCTGCTCGCGCCGGATGCCGTCCGGCTGCCACCGGCCCTGTTGCGCCGGCTGACGCCCGACTTTCTGGACCGCCAGGATCAGACCGATCTCGCTCCCGTTCAGACCGACTTCTCGTTGGCCGAGCAGCAGATGACCTTGCAGCGCCAGCTGCTGGATGGTCTGATGGCCGACACGCTGGCGGAACGCCTGCTGGACAACGCCGACAAGGTGCGCGACGTGGAACGCAAGCCGCTGACGGTCAGCGAGCTGCACAGCAGCTTGCGCCATGCCATCTGGCACGCACCGGCACCCCGTCGGGAAGACAGCCTGCGCCGCAACCTGCAGCGTGAACACGTCAACCGGCTGGCCCAGGCTGTGGTGCGCAGCGGCCGCCGTGCCGACGTGCGCGCGGTGATGCGGGACGAGGCACGCAACCTGGTCCGCAGCCTGAAGGCAGCACCCGGCGGCGACGCCGTCACGGCCGCCCACCGCCGCGACTGCATCGAGACCCTGCAACGCGCGCTCGACGCCGGCGTGGTCCGCACCGCGCCCTGATCAGCCCCACCCGCAGCCGCCCCCACCATCGGGGTGGCAGCAGGGGCATGCATCCGAGGAGACAATAGCGGTCGTCTTGCTGCTGCCCCGACATGGACCTGCCCACGCTGTTCTCCGAATCCGGCCCCCTCGCCCGCGCCTTCGAGGGCTACTGCGTGCGCCAGGAGCAGATCGAGATGGCGCAGGCCATCCAGCAGGCCATCCGCGAAGCCGGCACCGTGGTGCTCGAAGCCGGCACGGGGGTCGGCAAGACCGCGGCCTATCTGGTGCCCTCGCTGCTGGAAGGCGGCAAGGTCATCGTCTCCACCGGCACCAAGGCCCTGCAGGACCAGCTGTACTACCGCGACCTGCCGGCCGTGCGCGACGCCCTGGCCGTGCCCATCAAGGTGGCCCTGCTCAAGGGTCGCAGCAACTACCTGTGCTGGCACCACCTCGAGCGTGCCAACCAGGACGCCACGCTGCTGTCCAGCCGCCAGGAAGTGCGTGACCTCGGTCTCATCAACCGTTTCATCCACCTCACCCCCACCGGCGACAAGGCCGAATGCGACCAGGTGCCCGAGCACGCCAGCATCTGGGCACGCGTCACCTCCACCCGCGAAAACTGCCTGGGCAGCGAATGCAAGCACCACGCCGACTGCTTCGTGGTCAAGGCGCGGCGCGAAGCGCAGGATGCCGACGTGGTCGTGGTCAACCACCACCTGTTCTTCGCCGACCTGATGCTGCGCGAGGAAGGCGTGCCCGAGCTGCTGCCCAATGCGCAGACCATCGTGTTCGACGAGGCCCATCAGCTGCCCGACACGGCCACGCTGTTCTTCGGGCAGACGGTCTCGACGGCCCAGCTGCTCGACCTGCTGCGCGACACCCTGGCCACCGGGCAATCGCAGGCGCGCGATGCGGCGAACTGGAACGACGTGCTCGCCCCGCTGGACCGCGCCACACGCGACCTGCGGCTGTGCTTCGGCCCCCATGCCCAGCGGCTGTCCCAGGCCCAGCTCGGTGACGCCCACCTGCTCTTCCCCGCCCTCACCGAGTTGCGCGAGGCCTTGCGGGCAGTGCGCGAGGTGCTCGATGTCGCTGCCGACCGCAGCCCCGATCTGGCACAACTGCACCGCCGCGCCGACGAACTGCTGCAGCGCCTGTGCGCGTGGGGCGCCCCGGAGTCGGCCCATGAGCCCGTGCTGTGCTGGGTCGATGTCAGCACCCACGGGGTGCAGCTGCATCGCACGCCCATCTCGGTGGCCGACGTGTTCCGCCGCCAGCGGCTCGGGCTGGATCAGGACGAAGGCAACGACGACGGCACCGGAAACGGTCAGGCCGACGCGAGGCACCCGGACGCGGCCATCGACGCGCTGGACCAGGCCGATGCACTGGCCTCCGTGGCCGAGTCGGCCTGGGACGAGCCGGCCGCCGACGGCGACCAGGCCGACATGCTCGCCGAAGAGGACGATCTGCAGGCCCTGATGGCGGGGGCAGACGATGTCGTTCAGCCCTCGCGGGACCAGAACCCGGCATCCCCCTCCCGGAACCCGCTTCCGAACGGATCCGGCGAAGACGAGCCCCGTCGGTCCGGCGCGCCGCGCAAGGCCTGGGTTTTCACGTCGGCCACCCTGGCTGTGCGCAACGACTTCGGCCACTTCACCGAGGCCCTGGGACTGGAAGACGCGCAATGCCAGGCCTGGTCGAGCCCATACGACTACCCCAATCAGGCCATGCTGTACGTGCCCCATGGCCTGCCCCAACCCAACGCCCCCGGCCACACCGACGCGGTGGTGGACGCCGCCCTGCCGCTGATCCGCGCCAACAAGGGCCGCGCCTTCGTGCTGTGCACCAGCCTGCGCGCCGTGGCACGGGCCACCGAACGGCTGCGCGAGG
>JAJUHM010000283.1 GCA_029279925.1 Aquabacterium olei | reverse complement strand
GGACTCGAACCTCCACGGAGTTACCCGCTAGTACCTGAAACTAGTGCGTCTACCAATTCCGCCACCTGGGCAGGTACTCTTTATCGCTTCTCTCTGTCGTTCAAAAAACGTTGCAGTGATCAGCGAGGAATTGAATTCTAGCATCAAAATGAGAGACATGACAACACCCCCCGCACTTTCTGTGAACCTCATGAGCGAAATCGTCGGCACGGTCCAGGGCCACCGCGACGGCCACGGGTTCGTGCACCCGGACGAGGGCGACGCCACTGTGTGGCTTTCGCCACAAGAAATGCGCGCCGTGCTGCACCGCGACCGCGTCCGCGTGAAGATCGTGCGTTTCGATCGCAAAGGGCGGCCGGAAGGGCAGGTGCTCGACATCATCGAGCGGCGCAAGACGCCCATCATCGGCCGCCTGCTGCACGAGGGCGGGGTGTGGCTGGTTGCTCCCGAGGACCGTCGCTTCGGACGCGACATCCTGATTCCCGCGAAGGCAACGGGGCATGCTGAGCCCGGTCAGGTGGTGGCGGTCGAATTGACCGAGCCCCCGTCGCTCAACGCGCAGCCGGTGGGGCGGGTCAGCGAAGTGCTGGGGGGGATAGACGATCCCGGCATGGAAATCGAGATCGCGGTGCGCAAGTACGAGGTGCCGCATCGGTTCAGTGAAGATGTGCTGGCGCAAGCCGCCAAGCTGCCTGAGAAGGTCCGGCCGGTGGACAAGCGCGGCCGCATCGACATCAGCGATGTGCCGCTGGTCACGATCGACGGCGAGGATGCGCGTGACTTCGACGATGCGGTGTACTGCGAGCCAGCCCACATCGGTCGCGGCAAGGTGCCCAACGGGTGGCGGTTGATCGTCGCCATCGCGGACGTCAGTCACTATGTGAAGCCTGGTGAGCCTTTGGACCGCGATGCTTACGAGCGGGCCACCTCGGTGTACTTTCCGCGTCGCGTCATCCCGATGCTGCCCGAGAAGCTGTCCAACGGACTGTGTTCGCTCAACCCCGAAGTCGAGCGCCTGTCGATGGTGTGCGACATGCTTGTCACCGGCGAGGGCGAGATCCACGCCTACCAGTTCTTCCCCGCGGTGATCCGCTCCCATGCCCGCCTCACTTACACCGAGGTTGCGGCCATCCTGGGCAACACGCGCGGACCGGAGGCTCTGCGGCGTGCCGATCTGGTGCCCCAGTTGCTGCATCTCCATGAGGTGTACCGCGTGCTGTTGAAGGCCCGGGGGACGCGCGGTGCCGTGGACTTCGAGACCACCGAGACGCAGATCGTGTGCGATGAGAATGGCCGCATTGCCAAGATCGTTCCCCGCACGCGCACGGAGGCTCATCGGTTGATTGAAGAGGCCATGCTGGCGGCCAACGTTTGCTCGGCCGATTTCATCCTGCGCGCCAAGCATCCGTCGCTGTATCGGGTGCACGAAGGACCCACGCCGGAAAAGCGCACCATCCTCAAGAATTACCTGAAAGCGCTGGGACTCGGGTTGAGTCTCGGCGAGGAGCCGCGGCCGGGAGATTTTCAGGCCATCGCGACGGCGACCAAAGACCGCCCTGACGCGACGCAGATCCACACCATGCTGTTGCGGTCGATGCAGCAGGCGATCTACACGCCCGTCAACAGCGGCCACTTCGGGCTGGCTTACGAGGCCTACACCCACTTCACCAGCCCGATCCGGCGCTACCCGGATCTGCTGGTTCACCGGGTGATCAAGGCGCTGTTGGGGCGCGATCGCTACGGCTTGAAGCTGCCGCCGGTGCAGTCGTCCACGGGCAACTTCAAGCGCAAGGGCGGGCAGGGGGGGCTGACCCGTGGTCTGCCCGTGGCACCGGTGAAGGGGGCGCGCATCAAGCTGCCGCCCGAGGAGGCGATCGCCTGGGAGACCGCAGGCATCCATTGCAGCGCCAACGAGCGCCGCGCGGACGAGGCGTCGCGCGACGTGGAGGCCTGGCTGAAGTGCATGTTCATGCGGGAGCGCCTGGGCGAAGAGTACGGTGGCACCGTGAGTGCCGCAACCAGTTTCGGGCTGTTCGTGCAACTCGACGGGCTGTACGTGGAGGGGCTGGTGCACATCACCGAGCTCGGCGGCGAGTACTACCGTTTTGACGAGGCGCGCCAGGAGCTCCGCGGGGAGCGCTCGGGCGTTCGTTACGGCGTGGGCGCGCGCGTTCGCGTGCAGGTCAGCCGCGTCGACCTCGACGCCCGCAAGATCGATTTCCGGCTGGTGCGCGAGGACGCGGGGCAGTCCGGTCGTCCGCCAGCAGCGGGCGCAGCGGGCGGCAGACCGGGCAGGAAGTCGCGCGCTGCCGACGCCGCGTGGGCAGGTGAGCGGACCGCCCAGGATGAGTTGGCGGACATCCAGGATCTGGATCGCCAGGCGCGGCGAGGCGCGAAGGCCGCTCGCGGCGGCGAGAGCGGCGGCCATGCGGCGGGCGCAGGCGGTGGGCGCGGCAGCAAGGCTGCGGGCAAGAAGGCCCCGGCGCGCAAGGGCGCTCGCAGCCGGCGCTGAGAGATGGAGTCCTCCTGCGCCGATGGCGGGGCCGGCGGGCGCGTGGAAGCATGCTAGAATGCCAGAGTTTGCCCGGAATGGTCCGGGTAAACGCTGTTGAAACCGCGAAGCCGTCAATCCAAGGTGTTGGCCGCAACCTGCAGATGGTCTGCATGGGGCGTCCGATCGCTGGCGGCTTCTAGATCCAACCTCTGGAGCACTCACATGTCCGTGTCCATGCGCGAAATGCTGGAAGCCGGTGTCCACTTCGGTCACCAAACCCGCTTCTGGAACCCCAAGATGGCCCCCTACATCTTCGGCCATCGCAACAAGATCCACATCATCAACCTCGAGAAGACCCAGCCGGCTCTCGAGGAAGCCCTGAAGTTCATCAAGCAGCTGTCGGCTCGCCGCGGCACCGTGATGATGATCGGCACCAAGCGTCAGGCCCGCGACATCGTGGCTGAAGAAGCCGCGCGCGCTGGCGTGCCCTTCGTGAACCAGCGCTGGCTGGGTGGCATGCTGACCAACTTCAAGACGGTCAAGGGCTCGCTGAAGAAGCTGAAGGACATGCAGGTTCAGGTCGAAGCTGGCCTGGACAACCTGAAGAAGAAGGAAGGCCTGCTGTTCCAACGCGACCTGGCCAAGCTCGAAAAGGACATCGGCGGCATCCAGGACATGAATGCGCTGCCTGACGCCCTGTTCGTGATCGACGTCGGCTATCACAAGATTGCCATCGCCGAAGCCAAGAAGCTGGGCATTCCCGTGATCGGCGTGGTGGATACCAACCACTCGCCCGAAGGCATCGACTACGTCATCCCGGGTAACGACGACTCGTCCAAGGCTGTGGCCCTGTACGCCCGTGCCGTGGCCGACGCCATCCTGGAAGGCAAGGCCAACGCCGTGAACGAAGTTGTGGCCGCTGCCGCTGGCGACGACGAGTTCGTGGAAGTCAACGAAGCAGCCTGAGTCTTTTCGACTCGGCAAGAAGGGGCTGTTGTTCAGCCCCTTTTTTTCAACAGATTCTGATGTGACGCGGCCGTGACGCCGCGTTTCAACCCAACGGAGAACGATATGCCCGCAATCACCGCCAGCATGGTTGCCGACCTGCGCGCCAAGACCGACGCCCCGATGATGGAGTGCAAGAAGGCCCTGACCGAGGCCGATGGCGACATGGCCAAGGCCGAAGAGATCCTGCGCGTCAAGCTCGGCAGCAAGGCTTCGAAGGCCGCTTCGCGCGTGACCGCCGAAGGCGTGGTGTCGTCGGCTGTGGACGGCACGACCGCTGCCCTGGTCGAAATCAACTGCGAAACCGACTTCGTGTCCAAGAACGACTCGTTCCTGGCTTTCGCCAAGTCGGTGGCCGAGCTGATCGCCAAGCACAACCCGGCCGACGTCGCCGCCGTGGGCGACCTGCCGCTGTCGCAAGACGGCTTCGGTCCGACCGTGGAAGAAGTGCGCAAGGGCCTGATCGGCAAGATCGGCGAGAACATGTCGATCCGCCGCTTCAAGCGCTACGCGGGTGGCAGCAAGCTGGCTTCCTACCTGCACGGTGCCCGCATCGGCGTGCTGGTCGAGTTCGATGGCGACGACGTGGCCGCCAAGGACGTGGCCATGCACATTGCTGCCATGAAGCCGGTGTCGCTGTCGTCGGCCGACGTGCCGGCCGCCCTGATCGAGACCGAGCGCAGCGTCGCCACGGCCAAGGCCGCCGAGTCCGGCAAGCCCGCCGACATCGCTGCCAAGATGATCGAAGGCGCCATCCAGAAGTACCTGAAGGAAGTGTCGCTGTTCAACCAGGTCTTCGTGAAGGCCGCGGACGGCAAGCAGACCGTGGAGGCCTACCTGAAGTCGGCCAACACGACCGTCAACACCACCCGAAAGACCGCCTGGTATTCGTTCAGGGAGAGACGCGGGTCGACGGGCTGTACATCGTTCAAAAGGGCGCCGCCGAGCGCTATTTCGAAGACCGGCAGCGCAAGACCCTCCACAGCATCCTGGGCGAGGGCGAAATGTTCGGCGGCATCTCCATGCTGGTCAACGACATGCTGGCGGTCCGCACCCTGCGGACCATCGAGGACACCACCTTCTACAAGCTTCCCCATCAAGCGTTCTTCGACCTGTGTCGGCGGCATGAAGCCTTCAGCGAATATTTCACGGACACCTTCGGCAAGCGCATGCTGGACCGCACGTATGCGGCGGTCATCGCCAAAAGCGCGCCGGCCCGAGCCGACGCCCTGTCGCTGTTCAGCCAGCCGGTAAGGGCGGTGTGCAGCCGCGACCTTTTGATCTGCAACGCCGATGCGTCCATCCGAACAGCGGCCGCATGGAT
>JAJUHM010000282.1 GCA_029279925.1 Aquabacterium olei | reverse complement strand
ACGGAGCGTGGTGCATGAGTTCGTCCCACGTCAGCGGCGCCGACTGAGGCAGCAGATCCAGGCGTCGGGCTTCGCTGTCGGCGCTGGCGACCCAACGCCCCTCAGCGAGGGCCTTGTCCAGGCCATTCAACAGTGCGTCGACCGGAGCGCCGCCATCCAGGGACTGGTTGCACAACAGCACCATGTCACACCCTGCGTTCAGCGCGGCAATGGCACCCTCGGTGTGGCTGCCCGCCACGCTGGCGCCTTCCATGCTCAGGTCATCGCTGAAGATCGCGCCGGTGAAGCCCAACTGCCCTCGCAGGATGTCCTGCAACCAGCGGCGGGAGAAGCCGGCCGGGGCGGCGTCCACCTTCGGGTAGATCACATGGGCCGGCATCACGCTGGTCAGCGAGGTGCTGAGCCAGCCGTATGGCTTGGCATCATCGGCCAGAATGGCCTTGAGGCTGCGGCGGTCGACGGGGACGGCCACGTGAGAGTCGGCCTTCACGAAACCATGGCCGGGGAAGTGCTTGCCGCAGTTGGCCATCCCGGCCATCAGCAGCCCGTGCATGACGCTCTTGGCCAGCACCGTGGCCACGCGCGCATCCCGGTGGAAGGCTCGGTCGCCGATCACGCCGCTTTCACCCCAGTCCAGGTCCAGCACCGGGGTGAAGCTGAAATCGACCCCGCAGGCGCGCAGCTCGCTCGCCAGGACATAACCACAAGCCGTCGCGGCGTCGGTGGCAGCCAGGGCCCCGCTGCCCTCCCCGCCCATACCGTCGCTCATCCACATCTCGCCCAGGCGCGCCATCGGCGGCAGATGCGTGAAGCCGTCCGTGCGGAAGCGCTGCACGCGACCGCCCTCGTGGTCGACGCAGATCAGCACGTCGGGCCGCAGGGCCTTGATCTCGGCGCACAGCTTGGTCAGCTGGGCCCGGCTTTCCCAGTTCCGCGCAAACAGAATCAGCCCTCCCACCAGCGGATGCTGGAGGCGGCGGCGATCGTCGTCATTCAGGCTCAGTCCGGCGATGTCCAGCACGACAGGCGCATGCTCGATGGCCGGGACGGCCGACACGTTCTTTTTCAGGCTCATGTTGAAGAGGAATGGGTTTCAATGACGACGAAGGCCAGGGCATGGTCGCCTTCATCGGTGACGGTGACATGGGCACGCCAGCCGCGTGCATCGAACCAGTCTTTCAGCTCGCCGTCCAGCACGATGACGGGCTTGCCGCTGGCGTCATTCAGGATCTGGCATGCGCGCCAGGTCATGGGCCAGTGGATGCCCAGACCGATGGCCTTGGAGAACGCTTCCTTGGCCGCAAAGCGCGTGGCCAGGTAACGCAGCCCGCGCAGCGGCACCTTGCCGCGCCGAGCCTGGAACACGGCCAGCTCGCGGTCACCCAGCACCTTCTGCGCAAACCGGTCGCCCCGGCGTGCCAACGCCGCCTCGATGCGGCGGATGTCGCACAGGTCGGTGCCGATGCCGGTGATCATGCGTGGCGGGCCCGGATGGCTTCGGCCTTGAAATCGGCAATGGCCTGACGCAGGCCGAAAAACACAGCCCGGCCGATCAGCGCATGGCCGATGTGCAGCTCGCCGACATCCGGCAATGCCGCGACCAGCGCGGTGGAGCTCGGCTCGGATGGGCTCCGGCCATCGGGCAGGTCGTCCGACAGGGCCAGCCCGTGGCCCGCGTGCGTGCGCAGCCCCAGGCTGCGGCCCAGCCGCACGCCTTCACGCAGGCGCGCCAGTTCACTTTGCAGCAAGGCCGCATCGCCCGCCCACCAGGCATTGGCCAGTGCGCCGGTGTGCAGTTCGATACACGGCGCCCCCGCACGGGCCGCTGCCTCGATCTGGGCCGGGTCGGCCCCGATGAACAACGACACCCGACTGCCCGCTGCGGCCAGCCGGGCACAAGCGTCCTGCAGGCGGCCGAACTGGCCGACCACGTCCAGCCCGCCTTCGGTCGTCACCTCCTGCCGCCGCTCGGGCACCAGGCACACGTGCTCCGGATGGGTCTGCTCGATGATGGACAGCATCTCGTCGGTCACGGCCGCCTCGAAGTTCAGGGGCACGGCAATCGCCTGCTTCAGGCGCACGACGTCTTCATCACGGATGTGTCGGCGGTCTTCTCGCAGATGGAAGGTGACGATGTCAGCGCCGGCCTCCACAGCCAGCAGCGCAGCCCGCACCGGATCGGGGAACACGCCACCGCGGGCATTGCGCACCGTGGCGACATGGTCGATGTTCACGCCGAGCAGCGGCGCCTGCAGGTCGGCCAGATGGGTACCGGAGAAGGTCATGGTTGCTGTAGTTCGAGCATCAGCGCGCGGGTGCGCAACGGCTGGGAGCCCAGATGATAGTGAATGAGTGAGCGGGTGATGGCCTTGAGTTCGCCCAGCACGGGCATGCAGGCGGCCATGAGGGTCGGGATGACCGACGGCCTCGCGCCGCCGGACTCGTCCCATGGCGCCGTCAACGGCGCGTCCTGGCCCACCGCAGCGTTCAGCGCCGCCTCCATGCCCAGCAGGGCGTGGCCCGGCATCACGGCCGGGCCGGCACCCGGCTCCCCCACCCAACGCGCAGACTGCACGCCAAGCTCGGGATGGATCTCGTACAGGCCGCCAGCCTGCACACGCTGCCCGCCGACCGTTTCCGAAGCCAGATCAGGCAGATGACCCAGCTGGCGCAGGAGGTTCAACTCGAAGGCGCGCAAGGCCGCCTGCAGCAGGGTCGGCTCGGCCATGGCCTGCAAGGTCTGACCGTAGGCATCGAACAGCGCCGGATGGGGGTCATGCCGCACCATCAGCCGCATCGTCAGTTCGTTCAGGTAGAAGCCCGGCAGCAGGGCCGAGCCCCCGGGCCAGGCAGGCCCGCCAGCCCATTCCGCCTGGCGCAGCAGCCAGACCTCCGCGTCCTCGGAGCGACGCGCACCGAAGGTCACGAGCAGTCGCTGAAACGGCATCAGGACCGGCCGGAGCTGAGAATACGGACGCTTGGCGCCCTTCGCGACGGCGACGACCCGGCCGTGGTCCCGGGTGAACAACTCCAGGATCAGGCTGGATTCGCTCCAGTCATGGCTGTGCAGCACGTAGGCTGCCGAGCCGGAACGGGATGCCGCGCGGGACACGGCTTATTCGTAGCCGTAGGCGCGCAGGCGCGCTTCGTCGTCGGCCCAACCCGAGCGCACCTTCACCCACACCTCCAGGAAGACCTTCACGCCCAGCAGGCGCTCCAGCTCGGTCCGGGCCTCGGTGCCGATGCGCTTGAGGCGTTCGCCCTTGTCGCCGATGACCATGCCCTTGTGCTGCTCGCGCTCGACAATGATCGTGGCCGCGATCCGGGTCAGGCCCTTGGCCTTGGGCTTGTCCGGCGGCGGAGGCTCCTCGGTGTAGGTGTCGATCACCACCGTGGAGGTGTACGGCAGCTCGTCGCCGGTCAGGCGAAAGAGCTTTTCGCGAATGATCTCGCTGGCCAGGAAGCGATCGGTGCGGTCGGTCAGCGCCTCCGGGTCGTACCACCAGCCTTGTTCCGGCAGATAGGGCCGCACGATCTCCAGCAGGCGCCGGGTGTCGGCCTCCTTCTGGGCGCACAGCGGCACGAACTCGGCGAAGGGGTGGTGCGCCTGCATGGACTGCAGCCAGGGGAACAGGTCCTCGCGCCGATGCACCATGTCCAGCTTGTTGGCCACCAGGATGACCGGCTTGTCCTTGGGCAGCAGCGCCACCACCTTGGCATCGTCCGGGCCATAACGCCCGGCTTCGACCAGGTACAGAACCACGTCCACGTCGGACAGGGTCGACTGCACGGTCTTGTTGAGGTTGCGGTTGAGGGCCGCCGTGCCCCGCACCGTGTGGCGCGTCTGGAAGCCTGGCGTGTCGACGAACACAAACTGCGCGTCGCCCTCGGTGCAGATGCCCGTGATGCGGTGCCGCGTGGTCTGGGCCTTGCGGGACGTGATGGACACCTTCTGCCCCACGAGGGCGTTCATCAACGTCGACTTGCCCACGTTCGGCCGGCCCACGATGGCGACCAGCCCACAGCGCTGCGCCTCCGGCGCGGGCGCCGTGCCGCCCCCTTGCTTGGCCATGGCCAGGCCGGCCAGCATGGCGTCCAGCTGGGGGTTGACGTCATCCCCGACCGGCGGTTGAGAAGGCGAGGCAGGGGGGGCAGGCTTACGGGGCATGGCGAACGGAGCGGCGGCTCAGGCAGAAAAAGACGAACACATCACGGTGCAGAAAGCGCGGGGGCGGGAGCACCTCATTCGGCGGCGTCGCCGCCCTCACCTGCCGCACCGGACTTGGGCACCCGGGACTTGCGGACCACCACCGTCGGCGCAGCCCGGGGCGGACGCGGCAACTCCTTGGCGGGCATGGACTGGAGGCGGTTCAGCACGGCCTGGGCCGCAGCCTGCTCGGCTGCTCGCCGGGAAAGCCCCTCGCCCGTTTCCGCGATCTCGACCGTCGGCAACTCGCAGGCCACCACGAACACCTGCTCGTGGGCCTTCCCACGGGTCGACTCGATCCGGTAGGCCGGTACCGGCATCTTGCGAGCCTGCAGCCATTCCTGCAAGGCCGTTTTCGCGTCCTTGCTCCAGCCTTCCAGGGTGGTTTCGGCCAGCAAGGGCTCGAACAGTCGCAACACCAGGTAACGGGCGGCCTCGAAGCCGGCATCGAGGTAGACCGCACCGATGATGGCCTCCAGCGCATCGGCCAGAATCGAGGGGCGCTGGGCGCCTCCGCCCTTGGCCTCGCCTTCGCTGAGGCGCATGACCTCGGGCAGGCCCAGTTGCACCGCCAGGCGGTGCAGCATGTCCTGGCGCACCAGATGGGCTCGGACGCGGGTGAGGT
>JAJUHM010000281.1 GCA_029279925.1 Aquabacterium olei | reverse complement strand
GCCGCCTCGACATCCTGGTCAACAACGCCGCAGCCAACCCGTACTTCGGCCACATCACCGACACGGACCCGGGCGCATTCCAGAAGACCGTGGACGTCAACATCCGAGGCTACTTCTTCATGTGTTCAAAGGGCGCCAAGCTGATGGCCAAGCAGGGCGGCGGCTCCATCATCAACAGTGCGTCTGTGAATGGCGTGATCCCGGGCATGGCCCAGGGCATCTACTCCATCACCAAGGCCGCCGTGATCTCGATGACGCACGCCTTCGCCAAGGAGTGCGCGGCGATGAAGGTGCGCGTGAACGCCATCCTGCCGGGCGCCACCGACACCAAGTTCGCGTCGGCGCTGACGACGAACGAGCACATCCTGAAGATGGTGATGGCCCACACGCCGATGAACCGTGTGGCCGACCCCTCGGAGATGGCCGGCGCGGCGTTGTACCTCGCGTCGGACGCGGCGAGCTACACGACCGGCGCCTGCCTGAACGTGGACGGCGGCTACCTGCTGGGTTGACCTGGCTGGACATGGCCCGAGCGGGCTGGTTCTCTGAGCCAGCTTCATGAAAAAAGCCCGCCATCCGGCGGGCTTTTGCGTGGTGGCGCAGGCGCGATGCCGGCCGGCCTACTTGACCAGTCGGTTCAGGCTGTCGGCGTCGAAGCACTCGGTGCGCTGCGCGTCGGTGGGCATGCAGTCGCGAGCCGCTTCGCTCTCGGCGCATTGGGCCAGTTTCTCCACGGCCTGCCACAGCATTGTGATCTGGTGCTCGTGGCCGGCGGTGTTGTCGATCAGGCCGCGCAAGGCCTGCGAGAGTGGGTCATCGCCTTCCGTCACGCCATAGGCCGAGAACCCCATGCGCGCGGCCACGGCCTCGCGCTCGGCCTGCTTTTCGTCCATCAGTGTCTGCTTGGCGACGATGATGCGTGCCGGGTTGCCCACGGCGGTCGCGCCTGCAGGCACCGGCTTGGTGACCACGGCGTTCGAGCCCACGCGTGCCCCGTCCCCCACAGTGAAGCCACCCAGCACCTGGGCATTGGCCCCGACGATGACGCCGCGGCCCAGCGTGGGGTGGCGCTTGGCGCCTTTGGACAGCGAGGTCCCGCCCAAGGTCACGCCCTGGTAGATGGTGCAGTCGTCGCCGACTTCGGCTGTCTCGCCGATCACAACGCCCATCCCGTGGTCGATGAACACCCGGCGGCCCATCTTGGCGCCCGGATGGATTTCGATGCCGGTGAAGAAGCGGCCCCAGTGCGAGATCCAGCGCCCCAGCCACTTGAAGCCATTTGTCCAGCAGGCATGGGCCAGACGGTGCATGGCCAGCGCGTGCAGCCCGGGGTAACAGGTCAGCACCTCCCATGCGGAGCGGGCCGCGGGGTCGCGTTCCACGATGCAGGCGATGTCTTCTCTGAGTCGGGCAAACAGCATGAAAGGGCTTATGCGTTTTTCGAAATAGGGCAGGCGAGTGTAGCCGGGCTGAAAAGACCCGATCTGTACCGGGCTGACCGGCTCGGGGTGCGGCCGGGCCGCGATCGCATCATCCGCGTCGCGTCATCATGGCCTTGGCCACGCCACGCAAGATGTGGATCTCTTCCTGGCGCAGCTGCGCCCGGTTGAACAGCTGATTCAGGCGCGGCATCAGCTTTTTCGGGGCCTTCGGATCGAGAAAGCCGATGGCCGTCAAGGCTTGTTCCCAGTGGTCCAGCACCCCTTGGACCGCCTGGCCGCTGGCCAGGTCCGCGTCCGGCGCGCGCGGCGCCACATCGAAGCCGCCCAGGGCCTGCCGCCATTCGTATGCCAGCAACTGCACCGCCTGCGACAGGTTGAGCGAGCCGTAATCGGGGTTGGTGGGGATGCTGAGCACGGCATGGCAGCGGTACACGTCCTCGTTGGCCATGCCGTAGCGCTCGCTGCCGAACACAAAGGCGACCTTGTGTGCTTCGGGTGCCTGCGCCAGGGCTGCCAGGCCCTCACGCGGCGACAGCGTCGGCGGGCCGAAGTCCCGGGGCGTCATGGCTGTGGCCAGGGCGCAGGTCACGCCGTCCAGGGCCTCGGCCAGGGTGTCGACGATGCGGGCTCGCACCAGGATGTCGGCCGCGCCGCTGGCCATGGCCACCGTCTCTTCCTGAATCAGCACGTCGGCAAAGCGGGGGCGCACCAGCACCAGCTCGGAAAACCCCATGACCTTCATCGCGCGGGCCGTCGCGCCCACGTTGCCTGGGTGGCTGGTGCCGATCAGCACGAAGCGGGTCGGATCGGCGGTGCGGGGGGCGGGGGTGTCGAGGCTCATGGGCGAGAAGGCGAGGGCGCCGGTGCCGCCGCTGCAGTCCCGAAAACGAGGCAGGCGACCGCGGCAAGTGGGGAACACCCGAAAAGTGGTGCAAAAAAATCAGCGCGTGGCTAGAATGCTTGATTCTCGCTCGTTCTTTGATCACCGCTGCTGCCTGTCTGCGATGCGCTGTCGCCATCCGGTTCATGTGAACCCGCTGGCCTGACGCCGCGCGACCTGCGCCCGACGCCCGCCCGGACCGTGTTTGCCGGGGCGGAGGGTGCCCGTCGTGCCACGTCACGCGTCGCCCAACGTTGAAACGCTCACATCCATGTCTCAAGCCCTGCATCCCATGCTCAACATCGCCATCAAAGCTGCGCGCGCAGCCGGGGCGATCATCAACCGGGCATCGCTCGACATCGAGCGCCTGACCGTGACGGCCAAGTCGCACAACGACTTCGTCACCGAGGTGGACAAGGCAGCAGAAGACGCGATCATCGCGACCATTCTCGAGGCCTATCCGGGCCACGGTATCCTGGCCGAAGAGTCGGGCCGCGAGCATGGCGCCCGCCACAGCGACTACGTCTGGATCATCGATCCGCTGGACGGCACCACCAACTTCATCCACGGCTTCCCGGTCTACGCGGTCTCGATCGCGCTGTCCTTCCGTGGCCAGATCCAGCAGGCCGTGGTGTACGACCCGGCCCGCAACGACCTGTTCTACGCGTCCAAAGGCAAGGGCGCGTACATGAACGACCGCCGCATCCGCGTCTCCAAGCGCACCCGCATGCTGGACTGCCTGATCGGCACGGGCTTCCCCTTCCGCAAGGGCGACAACTTCCAGCGTTACCTCAAGATGTTCGAAGAGGTCATGGTGCAGTGCGCCGGCGTGCGTCGCCCGGGTGCCGCCGCGCTCGACCTGTGCTACGTGGCCGCCGGCTTCTACGATGGCTTCTTCGAGACCGGCCTGAGCCCCTGGGACATTGCCGCCGGTTCGCTCATGATCACCGAGGCCGGTGGCCTGGTGGGCAACTTCACTGGCGAGCCTGACTTCCTCTACCAGCGTGAAATCGTGGCGGGCAACCCCCGCATCTATGGCCAACTGGTCAAGACGCTGGCGCCGTACACCCGCGTGATCAAGGAAGACCCGAAGGCCGACGCTGAGCTGGAAGCCGACGACGGCGAGAGCGATCCGGAAGACGATGCGCTGATCCAGCAGCTGCAGGCTGCCGAAGACGCCGCCCAGGCCGAGAAGCAGGCTGCCGAGCCTGAGGCCGCCAAGCCCCAGCGCAAGCGCATCACCGCGGCTGCCAAGGCCCAGGAAGACCGCGACGCCGCCGAGCGCGAGCCCAAGCGCCCCGGCCGTCCGGCTCGCCGCGACGACGCACCGTTCTGATGTGAGCGACGGGGCGATCGGGCTGCAGCCCTGTGTACAGCCGGGCGATGGACCCGGGTATCGTCCCTGCTGAACCCCTGTCGACCCGACGCCGAGACCCGAGTCCTTGCAGCCGATGTCCGGAGCCACCGTGCCGCCCACCGCGACCGCCACCGACTTCAGCGCTCACACGCCCATGATGCAGCAGTACCTGCGCATCAAGGCCGAGCATCCCGACACCCTCGTGTTCTACCGCATGGGGGATTTCTACGAGCTCTTCTACGACGACGCCCGCAAGGCCAACCGGCTGATCGACATCACGCTGACGGTGCGTGGTCAGTCGGCCGGCGAGCCGGTGGTGATGGCCGGCGTGCCTGTGCATGCGGTCGAGACCTACCTGGCCAAGCTGATCCGCCTGGGCGAGTCGGTGGCGATTGCCGAGCAGGTGGGCGAGGTCGGTGCCACCAAGGGCCCGGTCGAGCGCAAGGTGGTGCGCGTGGTCACCCCCGGTACGTTGACCGACACCGAGCTGCTGTCCGAGCGCTCTGACGCGCTGCTGCTGGCCGTGGTGATGGACAAGCGCGGCCGCCATGCCGAGCACGCCGTGCCCTGCGGCCTGGCCTGGCTGGGTCTGTCCAGCGGCAAGCTGGGCCTGACCGAATGCACCGAGCGCGAGCTGGCCGGCTGGCTGGCCCGCCTGCAACCGGCTGAAATCCTGTTCGACCGCGAGCGCGTGCCGCCCACGCTGCAGCCCATGCTGTCGCAGGGCGGCCGTGGCACCGCGCTCACCAGCCGGCCCACCTGGCAGTTCGATGCCGGCCTGGGCCTGCGCAAGCTGTGCGAGCAGCTGCAGGTGGGCCACCCGCAAAGCTGGGGCGCGCAAGAGATGCCGCTGGCGCACAGCGCCGCCGCCGCGCTGCTGAGCTTTGCCGAGCATACGCAGGGCAGGGCGCTGTCGCACGTGGCTACGCTCGAAGTGCCGCGCACCAGCGAGCTGCTCGACCTGCCACCCGCCACCCTGCGCAACCTCGAACTGGTGCAGACGTTGCGTGGCGAAGACGCGCCCACGCTGCTGTCGCTGATCGACACCTGCCGCACCGGCATGGGCAGCCGCGCGCTGCGCCAGTGGCTCACGCAGCCGCTGCGCGACCGGGCCGTGGCCCGCACCCGGCTCGATGCCATTGCCACCCTGCTGGCGCCGCCGCACCACGAGCAG
>JAJUHM010000280.1 GCA_029279925.1 Aquabacterium olei | reverse complement strand
GGTTCCACCCGGGCGGCGGCGCCACCTCGACAGCCCGGCTGACCGCACCCGGCTCCGTGGCCGCGGCCGTCATGCTGAGCCCCACTCCCGCCAGCAACGCCACCGCCTGGAGCACCACCGACCCCTTCGTGCGAAGGCGCCCCGCTCCGCGTCCCCGGCTCATTCAGCCTGCTCCGCGCGCATCCACACCAGGCAGCGCTCCGCATCCAGCCCCGGCACATGCAGTTGTTCCACGTGAAACACTGCCACGTCGCTCGGCAACGCAGCACGTTCGTCTTCGGGCGCCCTGCCCTTCATCGCCATCCAGACGGCGCCCGGCGCGCGCAGCGCACGGGTCAAGGTGACGAAGTCCACCAGCGTTGCAAAAGCGCGGGAGGTGATCAGGTCGAACGTCTGCTTCAGCTGTTCAACCCGTGCATGCTCGGCCTTCAGGTTGTGCAGCCTCAGTTCGGCGGCCACCTGCCGGATGAAGGCCGCCTTCTTGCCGACCGTGTCCACGCACGTCACCTGAACGCCGTCACAGCAGATGGCCAGCACGACACCCGGCAGCCCGCCACCGCTGCCCACGTCGAGCAACCGGACGGGCGCCTGGCCACCGGCGGCCACGCTTTCGGACAGGTGGCGCTGCAGGGCAGGCAGCACCGTCAGGCAATCCGCCAGGTGATGCGTGAGCATCTCGGGCGCGTCCCGGAGGGCGGTCAGGTTGTAGGTGCTGTTCCAGTGCTGCAGCATCACCATGTAGCGGGCCAACAGGGTTTGCTGGGCCTCGCTCAGTGCCAAGCCGAGCGCACTCAGCGTGGGCTGCATGGCCTGCACCCAGGTGGCCGCGTCCCACAGGATTGCGGCCTGAGGACGCGGCGCGGGCGCCTGCCGAACCGGCTGCGGGGAGGAACGACGTGCGGGCGTGCCGCGGAAAGAAGGAGGCATGGAAACTCCAATGCGGATCGGCAGGCCCAGCCCGGGGCCCCCGCAAATGATAGATCGGGGAGATGAAGCGGAAGGCGCCGTCCTCAGCAGGTGTTTCACGTGAAACACCACCGCGGCCCTCGCCAGCGCGCCGTCAAAGTTTGCCCACGAGGCTCAGGCCGCTGCGCCGCCCTCGCCTGCCGCCGCCGCGTCGTTGGCCGCGAACCCCTTGAAGCGGCCCTTTTTCAGGTGGATCAGGATCAGTGAAATGGCGGCGGGCGTGATGCCTGAAATGCGCGAGGCCTGACCGAGCGTCTCGGGCCGGTGCTTGTTCAGCGTCTGGCGCACCTCGAAACTCAGCGCAGCGACCTGCATGTAGTCCAGTTCCGCCGGCAGCTTCATGTGCTCGAAATGGGCTGCGCGCTGCACCTCTTCATTTTGCTTGTCGATGTAGCCCGCGTACTTGATGCTGATCTCGACCTGCTCGATCACGGCGTCGGCCAGCGCATCGCCCAGTTCGGCGCGCAGTTCGGCGCGGGTCACGGCGCGCTTGAGTGCCTGCTGCCCCTCCATGCCGGCATGCGCGCGCAGTTCGGCCTGTCGGGCTGCCGCAATCGTCTCGACCTCGTTGACCCGGTCATACGTGACACCGGGCCGGCGCAGCAGGTCGGCCAGGTTGTATTCGTGCTCCAGGGCCTTGCCCAGCAGGCGCTCCGCCTCGGCGGCGGGAAGAGTGGCCGGCCGGACCCAGCTCGTGCGCAGTCGCTCTGTTTCACGTGAAACAGCATCGCGCTTGCGGTTGAAGGCATCCCAGCGTGCATCGTCCACCAGACCCACCTCGCGGCCCAGTTCCGTCAACCGCATGTCGGCGTTGTCCTCACGCAGCTGTAGGCGGAACTCGGCGCGGCTGGTGAACATGCGGTAGGGCTCGGTCACACCCTTGGTGATCAGGTCGTCCACCAACACGCCCAGATAGGCCTGATCACGGCGCAGGGTCAGAGGTGGCTTGCCCTGCGCCTGCAGTGCCGCATTGGCGCCGGCATGCAGCCCTTGCGCAGCGGCCTCTTCATAGCCCGTGGTGCCGTTGATCTGGCCGGCGAAGAACAGGCCCTGGATGGCCTTGGTCTCGAAGGTCGACTTCAGTTCGCGCGGGTCGAAGTAGTCGTACTCGATCGCGTAGCCGGGACGCAGGATGTAGGCGTTCTCCAGGCCTGGCATGGTGCGCAGGGCATGGAGCTGGATGTCGAAGGGCAGCGAGGTGCTGATGCCGTTGGGGTAGAACTCGTTGGTGGTCAGGCCCTCGGGCTCCAGGAAGATCTGGTGCGAATCCTTGTCGGCGAAGCGGTTGATCTTGTCCTCGATGCTCGGGCAGTAGCGCGGCCCCACCCCCTCGATCACGCCGGTGAACATCGGGCTGCGGTCGAAGCCGGAGCGGATGATGTCGTGGGTCTGCTGGTTGGTGTGCGTGATCCAGCAGGGCAGCTGGCGGGGGTGCATGGCCGGCGTGCCCAGGAAGCTGAACACCGGCACTTCAGGACCCGCGGGTGCCGACAGCGGCTCACCCGGCGCGCCCCATCCCCCCACGTGCCCGACGCCGTCACCGGGCTGCTCGGTCAGCTTCGAGAAATCGATGCTGCGGCCGTCGATGCGGGGCGGCGTGCCGGTCTTCAAGCGGCCCTGCGGCAGCTTCAGCTCCTTCAGTCGGGCAGACAGCGAGACGGCGGGCGGGTCGCCGGCGCGGCCGGCACTGTAGTTCTGCAGGCCCACGTGGATCTTGCCATCCAGGAAGGTGCCGGCCGTCAGCACCACCGCGCGCGCACGGAAGCGCACCCCCACCTGCGTCACGGCACCGACCACCCGGTCACCTTCAACCATCAGGTCGTCCACCGCCTGCTGGAACAGCCACAGGTTCGGCTGGTTTTCCAGCCGCTTGCGGATGGCCGCCTTGTAGAGAATGCGGTCCGCCTGCGCCCGGGTGGCGCGCACGGCCGGGCCCTTGCTGGAGTTCAGGATTCGGAACTGGATGCCGCCCTCGTCGGTGGCCAGGCCCATGGCGCCACCCAGGGCGTCCACCTCCTTGACCAGATGACCCTTGCCGATCCCGCCGATCGACGGGTTGCAGCTCATCTGTCCCAGCGTTTCGATGTTGTGGGTCAGCAGCAGCGTGGCGCACCCCATGCGGGCCGCGGCCAGTGCGGCCTCGGTGCCGGCATGGCCGCCACCGACCACGATGACGTCAAATTCCTGGGGATAAAGCATGGGGACCTCGACAGCGGGCAGGGTGGCCGAACCACCTGGCTTGCCACATTTTTAAGCAACCTTCCATTGTACTGAAACCCCGCCCCAGCGGGGGGCTCCCGGGGGTCGCCCTGCCCTCACGGGGGTGACGCGCCCGGCCGCGACGGGATCAGTTGCACCGCAGCATCAAGCTAGGGATGGCGATCCTCCGCCCGCCTGCCTACAGTGGGTCATCGGTCGCTGTCATCACGACGATCATTCAAGCAGGGTTGTGGCAGAGATGGCCGGCGGCGATAATGACGGGATGGCCCCGCCCTCCCCCGGCGTCGCCGCCGTGCCAGCATGCCGTCCGGGCTGCGGCGCGTGCTGCATTGCCCCCTCCATCAGCTCCCCGATGCCCGGCCTGCCGCACGGCAAGGCCGCCGGTGTGCCCTGCCCCCACCTGGACGACACCCTGCGCTGCCGCCTCTTTGGTCAGCCGGCACGGCCGTCGGTGTGCGGCTCGCTGCAGCCTTCGCACGAGATGTGCGGGCCGGACCGCCAGCATGCGGTGCGCTGGCTCACCGAACTGGAAGCGGCGACCCGCTGCGACTGAGCTCGTCGCCGTTGGGCGGGGTTCGGTGGCCTTCCAGCAGCCAGGCCGGCGGGGCCCCGGTGGGCGATCCGGTCAGCGCCTGCATCTGCTGGCGCAACCCTTCGGTCGTCAGGCCCTGGCCATCGGGCGCCCAGCCCGGCGGCCCGAACAGGTAGCCCAGCACATAACCCGGCCGGCGAGCCTTGCCCACATCGCGCACGATGGCCGCCCACTCGGCCAAGCAGATCCACAAGGCCGTGTAAGAGCGCTGGGGCTTGACCAGGCCGTAGCGGATCGGCACGCCCTCGCGCTCAGGCACGTAGGTGCCGAACAGCCGGTCGAACAGCATGATGGTGCCGCCGTAGTTGCAGTCCAGGTACTCGACGTTGGCCGCGTGGTGCACCCGGTGCGCCGAGGGCGTGTTCAACACCCCTTCCAGCCAGCCCAGGCGGGGCACCAGGTCGGTGTGGATCCAGAACTGGTAGACGAGGTTGACCCCGTAGGACAGCAGCACCGCATCCGGCGAGAAGCCCAGCAGGCACTGCGGCGCGAAGAACACGAAGCCCCCGCTGACCTTGCCGGTGATCGACTGCCGGAACGCCGCCGCCAGGTTGTACTCGTTGGCCGAGTGATGGACCTGATGTGAAGCCCAGTACCACCGGATGCGATGGCCGGCACGGTGCAGCCAGTAATAGAAGAACTCGGTCGTGAAGAACATCGCGACCCAGCCCCACGCCGTGTCCATGGGCACAGTCCAGAGCCGGTGCTCGTACATCCAGGCGCCGAACGGCAGTGCGGCGCCCAGCACGGCCCCCATCGGGATGGCCTCGACAACAACCCGCCAGCCATTGATGCGAACCGTGGTCCAGAACGCCTGCCAGTCGTAGGCCGCCGGCCCGCGTCGCCGCGCGATCAGCACGCCTTCCAGGGCGGTGACGAGCACGGCCGACACGCCCATGGCCGCCATCATGATCTGGACCACGTCCAGTGAAGCCAGAAAGGAACTCATGGCCTAGACCATAAGGAGGGGCCACACCCTTGTCTGCCGGGGAACCCCTTCCGAGGCCCGTTTAACCCCGCGGGTAAGGGGCACCGAAGCGAGGCCCCGGGGAAGAGCGCGCGTCAGACCGCCTCGTCC
>JAJUHM010000279.1 GCA_029279925.1 Aquabacterium olei | reverse complement strand
GGCCGATGGCGGCGACACCGCCTGGATCGAGCACCCGGGCTACGGCGGGGCCTATGCAGCCCTGCGCGCGGCGGGTCTGCGCTGCGTGCCGGTGACGGTGGACGCCGAGGGCATGGCGCCGGCCCCCTCGCTGTGGCAGCAGGCGCCCCCGCGGCTGATCTACACCACGCCTTCTCATCAGTACCCCTTGGGATCGGTGCTCAGCCTGCCGCGGCGGCTTGCGCTGCTCGCCCAGGCTCGCACGCACGGGGCGTGGATCCTGGAGGACGACTACGACAGCGAGTTCCGGCATGCCGGCCCGCCTCTGGCCGCGATGCAGGGACTGGAGCCCGACGCCCCCGTGGCCTACCTGGGTACCTTCAGCAAGACCCTGTTCCCCGGCCTGCGCCTGGGCTTCGTGGTGCTGCCCGCGTCGGCGGTCGAGCGGGCGGCGGGCCTGGCGGGTGCACTGTGGCCGCGCGGGCGGGCGACCGAGCAGCGTACCCTGGCGGCGTTCATCGACGAAGGGCACTTCACCCGGCACCTGCGGCGGATGCGCGTGCTGTATGCCGAGCGACAGCAGGCCCTGCGTGAGGCGCTGGCCCGTCACTGGCGCTGGCCGGGTGTGGTGCTGGGCGGGGACTGCGGGATGCACCTCGTGCTTGCCCTGCCCGACAACCTGCCCGATGTGGCCCTGGCCCGGGCGGCTTCTCGGCACGGGCTGGGCCCGCGCGCACTCAGCGCCTACGGCACCGGCGGGCCGGGCGGCTTCAATGGACTGGTCATGGGTTACGCCCACGTGCCGGCCGAGCACCTTGCGACCCATGTCGGGACGCTGGCGCGCATCGCGGGCGACCTGCTGGCCCCCAAGGAAAAGGCCGCCAGCACCTGACTGTCTGCAGGGCGGGCGGCCAAGGTCGTCGCCGTGGGCTCAGGCGGTCGGGCAGCGGCGTCCGCAGCACCCGACCGGGGCGGGGTCAATCGTCGTTGCCGCCCAGACCGAACAGCATCAGCAGGCTGCTGAAGAGGTTGTAGATGGTCACGTACAGGCCGATGGTGGCGAGGATGTAGTTGGTCTCACCGCCGTGCACGATGCGGCTGGTCTCCATCAGGATCAGGCCGCAGCTCAGCATCACGACCAGGCCGGACACGGCCAGCGCCAGCGCGGGGATCTCGAAGAAGATCGCGCCCAGGCTGAGTGCGAAGGCCACCAGCATGCCGACGAACAGCATCTTGCCCATGGCGCTGAAGTCACGCTTGGTGCTCAGGGCCACCGCCGAGAGGCCGATGAAGGCCACGGCCGTGGCGCCCAGCGCGTTCGTGACCACCGCGCTGCCGTGCGGCATGGCCAGCACCTTGCCGAGGATGGGGCCCAGCCCATAGCCCATGAAGCCGGTGAAGGCGAACACGGACAGCAGGCCCCAGGCGCTGTTCGCGGTCTTGTGCACCAGGAACATCAGCCCGAACATGCCGATCAGGCTGATCAGCAGGCCCGGGTGGGGCAGGTTCAGCGTCATGGCCGTGCCGGCGACCGCCGCACTGAACAGCAGCGTCATGCCCAGCAGTGCATAGGTGTTGCGCAGCACCTTGCGGGCGCTGGCGCCGATGGCACTGCCGCCCGCGTACTGGGCGTCTTCCACGCCGCGCCAGGCGGCTTGCTGGCTCAGGCTGATGGCACGAGGGGAACGACGAAGGTCGTCAGACATGGTGGGCTCCTTCAAGAAAAAAACGGTTCGAGGCCGGGCCTCAGGCACCGCCCGGGATGGCGTGCATCGCACGCGCCAGGCGGCGGTTGCGGGGTTCCTGTCGCGCCCGGTTGAGGGAGGGCGCGCGGCGGGTGCGGCCCTGCAGCTCTTTCAGCTGCCGGTTGACGGCATGCACGGCACGGTGCACGGCGCGGTCGACCAGGGCGCGGATGGCGCCACCGCGATCGCGGACGACCGTGGTCGTCTCTTCGAGTTCGACCACCAGATGGCAGTCCTTGTCGGCGCCGCCGCGGGGGCCGTTGGTGTCGCTCAGGTGCAGGGTGGCTCCCATGGCCTGGCCGCCGAAACGGGCCAGGGCCTGGTGCAGACGTTGACGGATGTGCTCGCGGTCCTCCCGCGACAGGATCAGGCCGTGGGTCTGGATGAACACGCGCATGTTGAACCTCGCATAGAGAGTGGATGACGGTGTCAATTTATCCGTGATGAAGGTTCAGGTAAATTCGAATTTATTTCTTTGATCATTCGAAAAAACCGACATGAACTACAAGCACCTGCTTTACTTCTGGACGGTGGCGCGGCTGGGTGGCGTGGGCCAGGCCGGCGAGCACCTGCACGTCACGCCGCAGACGGTCAGCGGCCAGATCCAGCTGCTGGAGGACAGCCTCGGGCAGCCGCTGTTTCGCAAGAAGGGGCGCAAGCTGGCGCTGACCGAAGCGGGCGAGCTGGCATTCAGCTACACGCAGGACATCTTCAACCTGGGGGCCCAGCTGGAACAGGCCTTGAGTCAGCCGGGGGGCACGGCCCGGCCAGTGGAACTGCGGGTGGGCATTGCCGACGCGGTGCCCAAGCTGGTTGCGGCCCGGTTGCTCGAGCCCGCGTTTCAAGGGCCCCAGCGCTTCAAGGTGGTGTGCCGGGAGTGGAAGCTCGACAGCCTGCTGGCCGAGCTGGCGGTGCACCGGCTCGATCTGGTCTTGTCCGACACCCCGCTGCCGCCCTCGCTGAGCGTGAGTGCCTACAACCACCGTCTGGGCGGAGCGCATGTGGGCTTTTATGCGGCCGGGCCCCTGGCGGCGCGGCTGGCGGGCCTGCCGTTTCCGCATTGCCTGGACGGTGTGCCGCTGCTGGCACCGGGCACCGAATCGGCCATGGGTGTTCGGCTGGGGCAATGGCTGGGCCGTCACCGCCTCAAGCCCGTCCTGGCGGGTGAATTCGACGACAGCGCGATGGTGATGACACTGGGCCAGCACGGCCACGGCGTCTTCACGGCCCCGATGGTGCTGGACGAGCAGGTCCGCCAGCAGTACGGGGCCACGCTGCTGGGCGAGGCCACCGACCTGATCGAGGCGTTCTACGTCATCACCGTGGAGCGCCGGCTGACGCACCCCGGGGTGGTGGCCATCACCGAGGCCGCGCGCCAGGGCTTGTTCGCCGCCTGGAACCGCTGAGAAGACGGCCGCGGTTCAGGGCGTGCGCGAGAAGGCCACCAGGTGGTCCATCTCCAGCCGGATGCCGATGGGTTCGCCGATGGCGTGGTCGTGATGGGAGGGCACGAGGGACAGGACTTCGCTGCCACCGGGCAAGGCCAGGCGGTAAAGGAACTCGGCGCCCTTGAACGCCTTGTGCACGACGCGCGCCTGCAAGGGGCTGGCGTCGTCGTGGACAACGTCGTCCGGGCGCAGCAGCACGTCGACCGTGCTGCCGGGCGCGAAGGGCAGGGGGGTGTCGGTGCGGAAGGTGGTGGCTGCACCGGGGGTGGGCTGTCCATCGAGCGCCAGGTGCATCCGATGGGCGTCCAGCACCGTGCCCGCCACGAAGGCGCCCTGGCCCACGAAGTCGGCCACGCGGCGGTTCGCCGGGCGGTGGTACAGGCCGTACGCGGTGTCCCACTGCTGCAGGCGGCCGTCGGCCAGCACGCCGATGACATCGGCCATCGCGAAGGCCTCGTGCTGGTCGTGGGTGACGAGGATGGCCGTGGTCTGCGTGGTCTTGAGGATCTCGCGGACCTCGCCAGCCAGGTGTTCGCGCTGCGTGACGTCGAGGTTGGAGAAGGGCTCGTCGAGCAGCAGGATGCTGGGTTGCGGCGCCAGCGCACGCGCGAGCGCCACACGCTGTTGCTGCCCCCCGGACAGTTCGTGCGGGTAGCGAGCAGCGGCGGCGGCCAGGCCGACGGTCTCGAGCATGGCGGCCACCCGGGTCTCGGCGTCGCGCTGCCCGCGCAGGCCAAAGCCGACGTTCTGTGCCACGGTCAGGTGGGGAAACAGCGCGTAGTCCTGGAACACCATGCCGATGCGCCGCTTCTCGGGCGGGGTCAGGCGACCGGGTGCGCTCAGCACCTCACCGGCCAGCCGGATCTCGCCGTCGGCCAGCGGCTCGAAACCGGCGATCGCCCGCAGGGCCGAGGTCTTGCCGCAGCCCGAGGGCCCGAGCAGGCAGGCCAGGGTGCCGCGCGGCAATGCGAAGCTCAGGTCGGAGACGACGGTGCGGTCGCCGTAGCGCAGCGCCAGGCGGTCGACGACCAGCCAGGCCGCCTCGGTCGGGGGGCTGAGGCCGTCCTGCGCGCGGACGGCCGTTTCCGGAAAGACAACGGAAGACATGCGAACGATCATAATTCTCAATTGACATGAGCTTGACCCTGCCTTCTCCTTCCATGCCCTCCCGCGGGCGGCCTGCACGCTTTTCCGCGCTCTGGTTCAGTCTGGGCACGCTGCTGGTCGGCGGGCTGATGGCGCTGCCGGTGCTGGCGGTGCTCAGCCACGTGCTGGCCGGCGGCACCAGCGACACGTGGTCTCACCTGATGGCCACCGTGCTGCCGGAGTACATCCGCTCGACGCTGGTGCTGTGCGCCGGGGTCGCCGTGGGGACGGCCAGCATGGGCGTGGGGGCGGCGTGGCTGGTGACCCGCTACGACTTCCCGTTGCGCGGCACCCTCGAGTGGGCGCTGGTGTTGCCGCTGGCCGTGCCGGCCTATGTGATGGCCTACACCTACACCGACCTGCTGCAGTTTGTCGGGCCGGTGCAGACCGCGCTGCGCGAGGCCTTCGGCTGGAGCCGGGCCGATTACTGGTTTCCCGATGTGCGCTCGCTGGGCGGGGCGGTGGTGCTGTTTTCGCTCGTGCTCTACCCCTACGTGTACATGCTGGCCCGCACGGCCTTTCTGGAGCGGGCGGGGGGCATGCTGGAGGCCGGGCGCTC
>JAJUHM010000278.1 GCA_029279925.1 Aquabacterium olei | reverse complement strand
CTCGGGCGGCTGCATTGCCCGCGCCCGCCTGCGGCCCCCTTGCGGGCCACGCCCCGCACGCCCCCGCTGGCCCGCGCCGCACTCGCCCGGGCCGCACTGAGCGCCACCCTGGCGGCCGGCGTGGTCAGTGCCGCTCATGCCGACGACGCCTACCTCAAGGGCCGCTTCGACCCGGTCGTGAGCTGGCCCATCATCCCCATCCACGTGGTGCTGCTGCCCGATGGCCGCGTGCTGAGCTACGGCACCGACGGCAAGGGCAACCAGACAGGGCAGTTCATCTACGACGTCTGGGACCCCACCAAAGGCACCGGTGCCGCCTCGCACCTGACGCTGCCCAACACCACCGGCACCGACACCTTCTGCAGCGGCCAGTCGGTGCTGCCCGCCAGCGGCGCGGTGCTGCTCACCGGGGGCGACAAGACCGTCAACGGCGTGCGCAACTATTCGGTCAACGACGTCAACCTCTTCGACCCGGCGCGCACCACGCTGTACTCGGCCAACCAGCCCATGGCCTTCCTGCGCTGGTATCCCACGGTGCTCACCACGGCGCAGGGCGAGGTGCTGGTGCTGGGCGGCCGGGCCGACCCGAACACCCCCGTGCCCACGCCCGAGGTCTACACCGAAGGGGTGGGCTGGCGCACGCTGAGCACCGCGGTCAGCAACGACGCCTACGGCACCCGCAACTGGAGCTACCCGCGGGCGTGGCAGGCGCCGAACGGGCAGGTCTTCGTCGACACCATCTGGGGCGGCACCTACTACCTGTCGCCGGCCGGCACGGGCTCGGTGGCCCGCACCCCGCTCACGCTGTCTGAATCCGATTACTACCTGCCCGCCGTCATGTACCGGCCGGGCCGCATCCTGTCGCTGCGCAAGCTCAACAAGGCGGTCGACATCGACCTGACCATGGGCACACCGCGGTCCTACGCGCTCACGGGCGTGGGGCAGGATCGCTTTCACGGCTCGGCCACCGTGCTGGCCGATGGGCAGGTGCTGGTCAGCGGGGGCTCGTTCGCGTCCAACCTGGCCTGGGGCGTGGCCTACACGGCCAAGATCTGGAACCCCGACACCCGCCGCTGGGCCAACGCGGCCACTGCCCGGCAGACGCGGCTGTACCACTCGGTGTCGATGCTGCTGCCCGATGGGCGGGTGCTCACAGGTGGGGGCGGCGCACCCGGCCCGCAGACCAATCTGAACGCCGAGATCTACAGCCCGCCGTATCTGTTCGAGCCCAACACCAGCGGGCGGCTGGCCGTGCGGCCCACCATCACGGCGGCGCCCACCGCGGCGGGCTTCGGCACCGTCGTGCCCGTGTCCACCGACACCACCGGCATCAGCAAGGTCACGCTGGTGCGCACCGGCTCGGCCACGCACACGGTGGACTTCGACCAGCGCCACGTGCCTGTGGGCTTTACCACGGCCGGCACGGTGGTCAACGTGACCATGCCGAGCGACCGCAACCTTGCGCCGCCCGGCTACTACATGCTCTTCGTGTTCAACCGGGCGGGCGTGCCCTCGGTGGCCCGCATCCTCCGCCTCGGTTGAACGGCGCGCGACCCGATCAGGCTGCGCGACGACGGCGGGCGGCCAGGCCTGCCACACCCAGGCCGACCAGGGCCAGCGCGGTGCTGGCGGGCTCGGGCACGGCGGCCACGGTCACGTTGTCGACCACGAAGCTGCCGTTGACCAGGCCAAAGCCGTAGATGTCGCCTTGTGCGCGGGTGAAGCCCACGAACAGGCCTTCGTCGTAGCCGTCGAAGGCCGTGTTCGGCGACACGCTGAAGCTTTCCAGCACGTTGCCGTGCTGGTCATAGGCCACCACCAGCATGCTGTTGTTGGTCTGGCCCACATTCTGGAACTGGTTCACGAAGGCGCCGACCGAGCGGGCCGGTGCCGCAAACGTGAAGCTCACCACGCCGCTGCCGGCCGTGAAGGCGGTCGACAGGAAGTGGCCGTCGCGGTCGGGCGAGCTGGCAAAGCCCGTCCACAGGCCGTTGTCGCCCAGGTCGAAGGCGTCCTGGCCCAGCACCACATTGGCCGTGGCCGACAGGGTCACGCCCTGGCCCAGGTCCACCGTGCCGGCCGTCACCAGGCCGTCGTATTCGTTGAAGGTGATGACGCTGCCCGAGAACGTGGCCGACGGGGCGGTGATCGACGCGGCGTGGGCCGACAGGGAAGCCGCCACCAGGGCAGCGGCGGCAAACAGTTTGGAAGTCATGTGAAAACTCCGGTTGGGATGGGTGAAGAGGGCGATCAGGAACCGATCACGCCGCCGTCGTCCTTGGTGATCACCACCACCGACGAACGGGGACGGCCAGCCGGCAGCGGCGTCACGCCATCGGCCTCGACCGACCACTGGTTCTGCGGCCAGTTCGAGAACTGCGTCGGGTTGGCGGCGGTGCTGTCTTCGCCCGGGTGCTGCACGCCCACGAACATGGTCTTGCCGTCCGGGGTCATGGTCACGCCGGTCACTTCGCACTTGTTCGGGCCCGTCAGGAAGCGGCGGGTTTCGCCGGTGTTCGGGTCGCAGCACACCATCATGTTGCCGCCGATGTTGACGAAGTCACCCGAGCCGTCGCCGATCTGGTCGGTCTGCACCCACAGGCGGCCGAAGTGGTCGAACCACAGGCCGTCCGGCGCACCGTAGTCGGCGCTGCCATTGGGCGTGTCGACGATGTTGCCGATGTAGTTGGCGTTCGGCGACTTGGCGGTCAGCGTGTCGCCGGCCTGGGCGAACAGATCCCAGTTGAAGCGGGTGGCGCGCACGGTGCGGCCGGCTTCACGCCAGCGGATGATGTGGCCGTAGACGTTGTCGGCACGCGGGTTGGCTGCGTCCACCGGCGGGCGGGCCGAGGCGGCGGCGGTCGAACCATCGGCGGCGTTGACCGAAGCCGTGCCCGTGCCACGGCGGTTGTTGTTGGTCAGCGTGCAGTAGACCTCGACTTCCTGGAAGCCGTTGATGCGCGGGCGGGCGCCGGTCCATTCGGGGCGGTCCATCATCGTGGCGCCCACAGCGTCGGCGGCCATGCGGGTCTTGATGAGGATCTTGGCCTGCACTTCGGCGTCGTTGGCACCCGCGAAGTTGGGGTTGTCGCGCAGGGCCTTGCCGTCCACGCCGATGGTGTCCGGCGTCAGGGCGATCCACTGGCCGCTCAGGTCGCTGTCAAAGCGCGCCACGTACAGGATGCCGCTGTCCAGCAGGTCGCGGTTGGCG
This sequence comes from Aquabacterium olei, assembly GCA_029279925.1. Taxonomy (GTDB): domain Bacteria; phylum Pseudomonadota; class Gammaproteobacteria; order Burkholderiales; family Burkholderiaceae_C; genus Aquabacterium; species Aquabacterium olei_A. The sequence goes on along the minus strand of JAJUHM010000278.1, from coordinate 1,668 downwards.
GCCTTGTTGGTCGGGTTGAACTTGCCCGCGCACACGAACTTGTAGATGTACTCGTTGCGCTCGTCATCGCCCATGTAGAAGGCGATGTTGTTGTTGGCATCGACCACGTACTGGGCGCTCTCGTGCTTGAAGCGGCCCAGGCCGGTGCGCTTCACCGGGGCGGTGGTCGGGTTGAACGGGTCGATCTCGACCACCCAGCCGAACAGGTGCGGCTCGTTCGGGTTCGTGGTCACGTCGAAGCGCGGATCGGTCTCGTGCCAACGGTAGCCGAAGCCGCCGGCGCTCACGCCATAGCGGCGGTTCAGCTTGCCGATCTCGGTGCTGGCGCTGGTGTCCACGGCGCCGGTGCCACCGAAGTTGCCGTTCCAGTTCTCTTCACACGTCAGGTAGGTGCCCCAGGGCGTGATGCCGTGGGCGCAGTTGTTGATCGTGCCGTAGGCGGTGTAGCCGTCCAGCATGCGGCCGGTGGGCACCGAGGCGCCATCGGTGATGGTGAACTCCTTGCTCTTCATCAGCGCGTGGCCTGCGGCCGGGCCCGAGACGCGGGTCTTGGTGTTGGCGGTGATGCGGCGGCCGTAGGGCGAGCTCTTGGCAACCGTCCACTTGCCGTTCACGCGGCGGGCTTCCAGCACCGACACGCCGTGCGCAGCCTGCGACTTGCGGGTCTTGGCAATGCTGTAGCCCGTGCCGACCTGGCCGTCCGGGAACAGCACGTCCTCGTGCGTGTACTCGTTGTTCACGCACAGCACGCCGCGGTCGCTCGAGGGCTCACCATTGGCGCCCGTGAACGGGAAGAAGTGCATGCCGTCGTTGTGCATGCCGAACTGCTTGAGCTGCTGGGCTGCGGTCTCGCGGGCGTCGCCAGCAAAGGCAGCGCCGCCGGGCATGATCGGATCGCCCCAGGCCACGAAGAGCTGGGCCGTGTAGCCAGCCGGCACGGCGATGCGGTCGATCACCGAAGTGGCGGCGCCACCCTGTGCCACGTTGGCTGCGCGGGTGTTGGCCGGAACCGATTCAAAACCGATGCCCGGGAAGCCGACGCTGGCCGGCACCGGGGCCGCCTGCACCGACGACACCAGGCCGGCCAGGGTCAGGCCACCGGCCGAGGCCAGGGCGGTGGCGCCCACACCGCTCTTGACGATGAACTGGCGGCGGCTGGTGTCCACGCGGGCGATGACGTCGTGGATGGACGGCGCGGTCGACTCGGCCAGCGTCACGTCATTGGTCGGATGGGAAGCACCCTTCATGTTGGATCTCCGGTGTGGGGGTTGAGCGGATCCAGCGCACTATCCACACGGGCGATGACACGGCCGCTTACGTCTTGCCGGCCTCTGTGGTCCGTCCGGACCACGCTTGCGCATGGCTGCACCGGCCCCCCGCGAACCGGGGCCCCGCCGCTAACATCGTCTGCATGAACACCCACCGCTTCCTGCCTGCCGCCGTGGCCGCGTGCCTTGCCTGCGCGGCCCTCGCCCCTGCAGCCCACGCCGGCCCGCCCGCCCCCGCGCCGGTGGTGCAAGGCCCTGAATCCGTGGCCGACTGGCATGCCGCCGGCGCCCGCTTCATCCAGCAAGGCCACCGGCTGAAGCCCATCACCGGCCGCGCCCGCAACGTCATCCTGTTCGTGGGCGATGGCATGGGCATCTCGACCCAGACCGCCGCGCGCAT
>JAJUHM010000277.1 GCA_029279925.1 Aquabacterium olei | reverse complement strand
GGGCTTCAGAAGTTGCCAACAAACCAGTCGCGTACACGGCCGAACAGGGTCTGCACCGACCCCGCCTGCTGTGCCGCTTTCATCCCGCGCGAACGCGCGAGTCTTGCCTCTTCGAGCAAGCCCATGACGGTGGCCGAGCGCGGGCTGGCCACCATGTCGTGCAGTGCACCCGAGTACAGGGGCAGGCCCTTGCGCACGGGTTTCAGGAAGATGTCCTCGGCGAGTTCGACCATGCCGGGCATGACGGCCGAGCCGCCCGTCAGCACGATGCCGGAGGACAGCAGCTCCTCGTAACCGGACTCGCGGATCACCTGGTGAACCAGCGAGAAGATCTCTTCGACGCGCGGCTCGATCACGCCGGCCAGCGCCTGGCGCGAGAGCATGCGCGGGGCGCGGTCGCCCAGCCCCGGCACCTCGACCTGGTCGTTTGGGTCGGCCAGCAGCTGCTTGGCCACACCGTGCTCGACCTTGATGTCCTCGGCGTCCTTGGTGGGGGTGCGCAGGGCCATCGCGATGTCGCTGGTGATCAGGTCACCGGCGATGGGGATGACGGCCGTGTGGCGCACCGAGCCATCGGTGAAGATGGACACGTCGGTGGTGCCGGCACCGATGTCGACCAGGGCCACACCGAGCGACTTCTCGTCGTCGGTCAGCACGGCGGCGCTCGATGCGCTGGGATTGAGCACCAGCTGCTCGGCCTCCAGGCCGCAGCGGCGCACGCACTTGACGATGTTCTCGGCGGCGCTCTGCGCGCCCGTCACGATGTGGACCTTGACCTCGAGGCGGCCGCCGCTCATGCCGATCGGCTCCTTCACCTCGTGGCCATCGATGATGAACTCCTGCGGCTCGACCAGCAGCAGACGCTGGTCGTTCGGGATGTTGATGGCCTTGGCGGTCTCGACCACGCGCTGCACGTCGATCGGCGCGACCTCCTTGTCCCGCACGATGACCATGCCCGTGCTGTTCTGGCCCCGGATGTGGCTGCCGGTGATGCCGGTCCACACGCGGCTGATCTTGCAATCGGCCATCAGCTCGGCTTCTTTCAGCGCCTGCTGGATGGACTGCACGGTCGCGTCGATGTTGACGACCACGCCGCGCTTGAGGCCGTGGCTCGGGGCCACGCCGAGACCCGCGAGGCGCAGGTCGCCACCGGGCAGGACCTCGGCCACGACCGCCATCACCTTGGCGGTGCCGATGTCCAGTCCGACGACCAGATCCTTGTATTCCTTGGGCATGGTGTGTGTGAAAGGCTCGTGGGTTGATCAGGGTTGAGGCTTGCGCGGCGCCGGCTTGGGCGGCGGCTTCAGCTTCGGTTTGTTGGCGGCATCGGCCCAGGTGCTGGTGCCACGCAGCTTGACGGCGTAGCCCTGCGGGTAACGGAGGTCGGCCTGCTCCAGCGGGGCCGGGTACTGGCGCTGCAGCGCAGGCAAGGTCCGCACAAAGCGTTCGGCGCGGGCGCGCACTTCGTCGTCGCTGCCACGGCCCAGTTCGATGCGGGCCTCGTTGTCGAGCTGCAGGCTCCACGACCCGCGGGCCGTCAGGCGCAGGGTGTGGATCTCGCCCAGCGGCTCGAACAGCGGCTGGAGCGCGCGCAGCATGCTCAGCATGCGGGCCGACTCGATGCCGGTGCTGTGGGCCGGGCCGCGCAGCATCGGCAGGCGCTCGTCTTCGACGTCGCCCAGGTTGGCATCGAAGACCTCGCCCAGCGTGTTGACCAGCTGGTCTTCCTCGTCCTCGCGGTACCAGTAGGCCGCCGGCTGGTGCTCCTCCAGCGTCACGCGCAGTTCGTTGGGCCACACGCGGTGCACCACGGCCTTGCGCACCCAGGGCACGGCCTCGAAGGCCTCGCGGGTCTTCTGAAGGTCGATGCCGAAGAAGCTGCCCTGCAGGCGGTGCACGACGTTGGCCCGCACATTGGTGACGTTGTTGCGATGCAGGTCGCCGCCCACCTCGATGCGCTCGATGGTGAAGTACGGCAGCCGCGACAGGCGCACCAGCCCCGAGGCCAGCAACAGCCCCACGAGCCCGATCGCGAGCACGATCGTGGCCGTGTTCATCCAGCGGACGTCCATCGGCGTCTCGTCTCGGATGGGGGCAGCGTGCAAGGCTGCGGCGGCAAGCATGGTCGGGTCCTGTGCGCCTTTCGTCGCGTCAGCGGGGTGTGCCGTCCAGGCTGGCCGAAGCCAGCAGGTGCACACACAGTTGTTCGTAGCTCAGGCCGGCCACGCGGGCCGACATGGGCACCAGCGAATGGCCGGTCATGCCGGGCGAGGTGTTGATCTCCAGCAGGAAGGGCTGGCGGTCACTCTGGCGGATCATGACGTCGGCACGGGCCCAGCCGCGGCAGCCCAGCGTGCGGAAGGCCCGCACCACCTGGCGCTGGATCTCGGCTTCCTCGTCGGCGTCCAGTCCGCTCGGGCACAGGTACTGCACCTCGTCGGTGAAGTACTTGTTCTGGTAGTCGTAGTTGCCACCCGGCGCGACGATGCGGATCACGGGCAGCGCCTGCGCGTGGCCCTCCACGATGAGCACCGGGCAGGTCGTTTCCTCACCTTCGATGAACTGCTCGCACAGCACCTCGGGGTCGTGCTGCGCGGCGGCCGCGTACGCGGCGGCGCACTGGGCGGGGTCGGTCACCTTGGTCAGGCCGATGGACGAGCCTTCGCGCGCCGGCTTGACGATCATCGGCGCGCCCAGCACGGCCAGCGCGTGCACGCACTCGTCGGCGCTGCTGACCATGCGCCAGTCCGGCGTGGGCAGGCCCTCGAAACGCCAGATGCGCTTGGTCATGATCTTGTCCATCGCGATGGACGAGGCCATGACGCCCGAGCCCGTGTACGGGATCTTCAGCAGCTCGAGCGCGCCCTGCACGGTGCCGTCTTCGCCACCGCGACCATGCAGCGCGATGAAGCAGCGGTCCACGCCTTCGGCGCGCAGGTCTTCCAGCGGGCGCTCGGCCGGGTCGAAGGCGAACGCGTTGACGCCCGCCGACTGCAGCGCCTGCAGCACGCCGGTGCCCGACATGATCGAGACCTAGCGCTCGGCCGAGGTGCCGCCGAACAGCACGGCAACCTTGCCCAGCGAGGCCGGGTCGATGCGGGGGGGCTGAAGGTGAACCTGGCTCATGCCGATGCCTCTTGCTTCAACAGTTCCGCCACCTTGGCGGGCACGCCGCCGATCGAACCGGCGCCCATGCAGATGACGATGTCGCCGTCGCGCGTGCGTTCGGCGATGGCCTGCGGCAGGGCCGCCACGTCGTCGACGAAGACCGGCTCGACCTTGCCGGCCACGCGCACCGCGCGGGTCAGCGCCCGGCCGTCGGCGGCCACGATGGGCGCCTCGCCCGCGGCATAGACCTTGGTCAGCAGCACCGCATCGGCCGTGCCCAGCACCTTCACGAAGTCCTCGAAGCAATCACGCGTGCGGGTGTAGCGGTGCGGCTGGAAGGCCAGCACCAGGCGCTGGCCGGGGAAGGCGCCGCGCGCCGCGTTGATCACGGCCGCCATCTCGACCGGGTGGTGGCCGTAGTCGTCGATCAGCGTGAACTGGCCGCCATCGCCGGCACGGCACTGGCCGTGGCGCTGGAAACGGCGGCCCACGCCGGTGAACTCGCCCAGCGCCTTCACCATCGGGGCGTCGGGCAGCTCGATCTCGGTGGCCACGGCAATGGCAGCCAGCGCATTGAGCACGTTGTGCACGCCGGGCAGGTTCAGCGTCACGTCCAGATCGGGCATGACCTGGCCGTTGCGGCGCTGTACCGTGAAGCGCATCTGCCCGCCGGGCAGCGCCACCACATTGACAGCACGCACCTGGGCGTCTTCACCAAAGCCATAGGTGATCACCGGACGCGAGATCAGCGGGATGATGCTGCGCACGCCGGGATCGTCGGCGCACAGGATGGCCGAGCCGTAGAACGGCATGCGGTGCAGGAAGTCGACGAAGGCCTGCTTGAGCTTCGCGAAATCGTGCCCGTAGGTGTCCATGTGGTCGGCGTCGATGTTGGTGACGACCGACAGCACGGGCAGCAGGTTCAGGAAGGAGGCGTCCGACTCGTCGGCCTCGACCACGATGTACTCGCCCTTGCCCAGCGCCGAGTTGGCACCGGCGCTGTTGAGCTTGCCACCGATCACGAAGGTCGGGTCGACGCCGGCTTCGGCCAGGATGCAGGTCACCAGCGAGGTGGTGGTCGTCTTGCCATGCGTGCCGGCAATGGCGATGCCGCGGCGCAGGCGCATCAGCTCGGCCAGCATCACGGCGCGGGGCACGACGGGGATGCGCTTCGCGCGCGCGGCGATCACCTCGGGGTTGTCGCCCTTCACAGCCGTGGACGTGACCACAGCTTCCGCGCCTTCGATGTGGGCGGCCTCGTGGCCGATGAACACACGGATGCCGAGCGAGGCCAGACGGCGCGAGGTGGCGCTGTCCGACTGGTCGGAGCCCGAGACGGTGTAGCCCAGGTTGTGCAGGATCTCGGCGATGCCGCTCATGCCGGCGCCCCCGATGCCCACGAAGTGAATGTGTTTGACGGCGTGCTTCATGCAGACGCCTTTCCGGAAGTAGGTTTCACGTGCTGTTCGATGGCGTCGGCCACGGCGGCGGCCGAGCGGGTGCGTGCCAGTTGCCGCGCCCGTTCGGCCATGGTCAGCAGCTGCGTGCGGTCCAGGGCCATCAGGCGCTGCGCCAGCGCGTCGGCCGACAGCTCGGTCTGCGGCAGGTGCACGGCGGCGCCATGCCCGGCCATGTACTCGGCGTTGTCGCGCTGGTGTGCCGTGGTCGACACGATCAGCGGGATCAGGATGCTGGGCACGCCGGCCGCGCACAGTTCGCTGACGGTGATTGCCCCGGCACGGCACACGATCAGGTCGCACGCGGCCAGGCGCTCGGC
>JAJUHM010000276.1 GCA_029279925.1 Aquabacterium olei | reverse complement strand
TTCCGCTACAGCGCCCGCACGTGGGAACTGTCGCGCCGCAAGAGCGTCTCGCCCCATGATTCCACCGGTGCCAACCTGATCGTTCAGGTCAAGAACGGCAAGGTGATGCGCGTCGTGCCGCTCGAGAACGAAGACGTCAACGAATGCTGGATCGCCGACCGTGACCGTTTCAGCTATGAGGCGCTGAACACCGACGCCCGCCTGGTCAACCCGATGATCAAGCAGGGCGGTCAGTGGCGCGAGGTCGACTGGACCACGGCGCTCGAGTACGTCGCCAACGGCCTCAAAGGCATCAAGGCCGAACACGGCGCAGCCGCCATCGGCGCGCTGGCGACCGAGCACAGCACGGTCGAAGAGCTGTTCCTGCTGGGCCAGCTGGTGCGCGGCCTGGGCAGCGACAACGTCGACACCCGTCTGCGTCAGGCTGACTTCACGCCGGGCGCGGGTGCGCGCTGGCTGGGCCTGCCGATCGCCGAACTGGACAAGCTGGACCGCGCGCTCGTGGTCGGCTCCTTCCTACGCAAGGATCATCCGCTGTTTGCCTCGCGTCTGCGCCAGGCTGCGCGTCGTGGTGCCCAGGTTTCGGCCATCGGGGGTGCCCAGGATGACTGGGCCATCTCGCTGGCCCAGCGCGTGACCGTCGCGCCCAGCGCCTGGGTTCAGGCCCTGGCCGATGTCGCCGCGGCGATCGCCGCACAGAACGGAGTCGCCGCACCGTGCAACGGTACGGCCACCGAGGCAGCCAAGGCCATCGCCGCATCGCTGCTGTCGGGGCAGAACAAGGCCGTGTTGCTGGGCAACGCCGCTGCGCAGCACCCGCAGGCTTCTTCGCTGCAGGCCCTGGCCCAGTGGATTGCGGAGCAGACCGGCGCGAAGTTCGGCTTCCTGGGTGAGTCGGCCAACACGGTCGGCGCCCAACTGGTGGGTGCTCAGCCGCAGCAAGGCGGCCTGAACGCCGGCCAGATGCTGGCCGGCCCGGGCCTGAAGGCCTTCGTGCTGCTGGGTGTGGAGCCCGAGTTCGATTCGGCCAATCCGACCGCCGCGGCTTCCGCCATCCTGGGCGCCGAGATGGTCGTGGCCATGTCGCCGTTCAAGACGGCGGCCACCGAGTACGCCGACGTGATCCTGCCGATCTCGCCGTTCTCTGAAACCTCCGGCACCTTCGTCAACGCCGAAGGCCGTGTCCAGAGCTTCCACGGTGTGGTCAAACCGCTGGGCGAAACCCGTCCGGCCTGGAAGGTCCTGCGCGTGCTCGGCACGATGCTCGGTCTCGAAGGCTTCAGTTTCGAGACCTCGGAAGAGGTCAAGGCCCGTGCCCTGGGCGACCTGGCTTCTGTGCCTGCCAAGCTGAACAACGCCACTTCGGCGCAGATCGTGCTGGGCGGAGGCACGGGTGCGCTCGAGCGCCTGGCCGACCTGCCGATCTACAGCGCCGATGCGCTGGTGCGCCGCGCACCGTCGCTGCAGGCCACGGCCGACGCCGCGGCGCCGGTGGCCAGCCTGCCGCAAGCGCTGTGGGCCGAACTGGGTCTGGTCGACGGTGCCCAGGTCAAGGTGTCGCAAGAGGGCGGTGCTGCCGTGCTGCCCGCCGTGCTGGATGCGAGCCTGCCGGCGAACGTCGTGCGCGTGCCCGCCGGGACGCAAGCCACGTCGACCCTCGGGGCCTCGTTCGGCGCCATCCGCGTCGAGAAAGCCTGAAGGGTAGGGGAGACACTCAATGATTGACACCCTGTACAACGCTGGCGCGGCCAGCCTGGGCGGCGCCTGGCCTGTGGTCTGGTCGCTCATCAAGATCGTGGCGCTGCTGCTGCCGCTGCTGGGCTGCGTGGCCTACCTGACGCTGTGGGAGCGCAAGGCCATTGGCTGGTCGCAGATCCGTCCGGGGCCGAACCGCACGGGTCCGGCCGGCTTGCTGCAGCCGATTGCCGACGCCGTGAAGCTGATCTTCAAGGAGATCATCGTTCCGTCGGCCGCCAACAAGAGCCTGTTCTTCCTCGGCCCGATCATGACGATCATGCCGGCTCTGGCTGCCTGGGCGGTGATCCCGTTCGGCCCGGAAGTGGCATTGGCCAACGTCAACGCCGGTCTGCTGTTCCTGATGGCGATCACCTCGCTGGAAGTCTACGGCGTGATCATCGCCGGCTGGGCGTCGAACTCGAAGTACGCCTTCCTCGGTGCCATCCGCGCTTCGGCGCAGATGGTGTCGTACGAGATCGCGATGGGCTTCTGCCTGGTGATCGTGCTGATGACAGCCGGCTCGCTCAACATGACCGACATCGTGCTGAGCCAGGGCAAGGGCCAGTTCGCCGAGATGGGCCTGAGCTTCCTGTCCTGGAACTGGTTGCCGCTGCTTCCCATCACCGTCATCTACTTCATCTCGGGTCTGGCTGAAACCAACCGCCACCCGTTCGACGTGGTGGAAGGTGAGTCGGAAATCGTGGCCGGTCACATGATCGAGTACTCCGGCATGTCGTTCGCGATGTTCTTCCTGGCCGAGTACGCCAACATGATTCTGGTGTCCACGCTGGCTGCCATCATGTTCTTCGGCGGCTGGCTGCCCCCGATCGACGCCCTGAGCTTCATTCCGGGCTGGATCTGGCTGGGTCTCAAGGCCTTCATCATCGTCACCCTGTTCCTGTGGGTGCGCGCATCGTTCCCCCGCTTCCGTTATGACCAGATCATGCGTCTGGGCTGGAAGATCTTCATCCCGCTGACCCTGGTCTGGCTGGTGGTGGTCGGGGCCTGGATGATGTCGCCGTGGAACATCTGGAAATAAGGAAGGCCCATCATGTCGACCTCCTTCAAGGAATTCGTCTCCAGTTTCTTCCTCATCGAACTGTTCAAGGGGATGGCCCTGACCGGCCGTCATTTCCTGAAGCCGTCCATCACGGTGCAGTTCCCTGAAGAGAAGACCCCGCTGTCCCCGCGCTTCCGCGGTCTGCATGCCCTGCGCCGCTACGAGAACGGCGAAGAGCGCTGCATTGCCTGCAAGCTGTGCGAAGCGGTCTGTCCGGCCATGGCCATCACGATCGAGTCGGATGTGCGCGACGACGGCACCCGCCGCACGACGCGCTACGACATCGACCTGACCAAGTGCATCTTCTGCGGTTTCTGCGAAGAGAGCTGCCCTGTGGATTCGATCGTGGAAACCCACATCCTCGAGTACCACGGCGAAAAGCGCGGCGACCTCTACTTCACCAAGGACATGCTCCTGGCGGTGGGAGATCGCTACGAAAAGGACATTGCAGCCAACAAGGAGGCGGACGCGAAATACCGCTGACCCACCATGGACACCTTCAGCCTACTTTTCTATCTGTTCGCCCTGGTGCTGGTCTACGCGGGCTTCCGCGTGATCACCGCCCGGAGCCCCGTGGCCGCCGCGCTGCATCTGGTGCTGGCCTTCTTCAGCGCCTCGTGCGTCTGGATGCTGTTGCAGGCCGAGTTCCTCTCCATCGCGCTCGTGCTGGTGTATGTCGGCGCCGTGATGGTGCTGTTCCTGTTCGTGGTGATGATGCTCGACATCAACATCGACGCGCTGCGACAGGGCTTCTGGAAGCACTTCCCCGTGGCCGGCATCATCGGCGCGCTGATCGCCGTGGAAATGGCCTTCGTGCTGACCCGTGGCTTCGATCTGCCGCAGGCCCGTCCGTTCCCGGCCGAGGTCGCTCAGGTGCCCAACACCAAGGCACTGGGCATCGAGCTCTACACCAATTACCTGTTCCCGGTGCAGATTGCGGCCGTGATCCTGCTCGTGGCCATCGTGGCCGCCATCGCGCTGACCCTGCGTCGTCGCAAGGATTCCCGCTATCAGAACCCGTCTGAACAGGTGCGTGTCAAGAAGGGCGACCGCCTGAGCATCGTCAAGGTGGCTCCGCAGGTCGAGGCGCCTGCAGCTGACGCGGCCAAGGACAACGGAGGCCAGGCATGAGCACGTCCATCACCCTCGGGCACTTCCTGTCGCTCGGCGCCATCCTGTTCGCCATGTCGGTGATCGGGATCTTCCTGAACCGCAAGAACCTGATCGTGCTGCTGATGGCCATCGAGCTGATGCTCCTGGCCGTCAACATGAACTTCGTCGCGTTCTCCCATTACCTGGGGAACATGGACGGACAGGTGTTCGTCTTCTTCATCCTGACCGTCGCGGCCGCTGAATCGGCCATCGGTCTGGCCATTCTGGTGGTGCTGTTCCGCAACCGTCAGTCGATCAATGTCGACGAGCTCGACACGCTCAAGGGCTGATCGGGAGAGACACAACAATGACAACAGAACTTTCTCTCAACTCGCTGCTGGCGGTGCCTCTGGCGCCGCTGGTCGGCTCGATCGCCGCCGGCCTGTTCGGCAAGGTGATCGGCCGACGCGGCGCGCACCTGCTGACCATCCTCGGGGTGCTGATCTCCTTCATCATCTCGGCGATGACGCTGAAGTCCGTGGCCGTGGACGGCGCGACCTTCAACCAGACCGTCTATGAATGGATGACGCTGGGCTCGCTGAAGATGGAAGTCGGCTTCATGGTCGACGGCCTCACGGCGATGATGATGTGCGTCGTGACCTTCGTGTCGCTGATGGTGCACATCTACACCATCGGCTACATGGAAGAGGACGACGGCTATCAGCGCTTCTTCTCGTACATCTCGCTGTTCACCTTCTCGATGTTGATGCTCGTGATGAGCAACAACCTCCTGCAGCTGTTCTTCGGCTGGGAAGCCGTCGGCCTGGTGTCCTACCTGCTGATCGGTTTCTGGTTCAAAAAGCCCACCGCGATCTTCGCCAACATGAAGGCCTTCCTGGTCAACCGTGTGGGTGACTTCGGCTTCATCCTCGGCATCGGCCTGCTGCTGGCCTACACCGGCACGCTGAACTACACCGAGCTGTTCGCCAAGGCGGGTGACCTGACCT
>JAJUHM010000275.1 GCA_029279925.1 Aquabacterium olei | reverse complement strand
GGCCGCGCGCTTCATCGACGCGCTGGAGGCGCGCCTCGCATCCGCCTGATCGCCGCCGCCGGTGGGTCAGCCCTTGGGCCGCATGCCGAACACGTCGAGCAGGCCCAGGCGGCTGGCCTCGTACACCGCTTCGCTGCGCGAATGCACGGCCAGCTTGGCGTACAGCTTCTTGATGTAGGTCTGCACCGAGTGCACGGTGATGCCCTGCTCGCGCGCGATCTCGGCATACGAATAGCCGCGGGCGATGAACTCGAGCACCTCCTGCTCGCGGCGGCTGAGGCTGACGGGCAGGCGGGCCAGGTCGGTGTCGGCCTGCTCGGCGGATGGGGTCATGACCGCCAGCGCGGTCTGCTCCGTCGGGGCCAGCACACGCCCCAGGTCGGGCAGGGGCCGCAGCCGCTTGAGCAGATGCCGCGCAATCATCGGCGAAATCGGCGAGGCGCCCTGCTTGACGGCCAGCAGGGTGTCGGCGATGTCGGCCGCGTCATCGTCCTTGTGGACATAGCCGACGGCGCCCGCTTCGATGCTGGCGACCACGTTGTCCTCGTCCCCGAACATCGAGACCACCAGCATGTCGCAGGCCGGCCAGCGCTGATGCACCTGGCGCATCAGGGTCAGGCCGCTGCCATCGGGCAAGCCGAGGTCGACCAGCAACAGGTCGGCCCCTTGCTGTTCGAACCAGGCGGAGGCAGGTGCGAGCGTGCCGAACGACGCACCGAGTCGCAACCCGGGATGGGCCTCGATGGACTGTTCCAGAAAGTGCCGGGTCTGCTGGTTGTCTTCCACCAGCACCACGGTCCAGGGGCGTGCACTGCTCATGGTGCCGAGGATAAACCGGTCAGCGGCAAGACGAGCCGAACCGCCAGCCCGCCGGTGCGCGGGGTGTCGAAGTGCAGTGCCACCCCGACCTGGCTGGCGCGCGCGAGCATGCCGACCACGCCCTGCCCTCGCGGCGCCGCACCCGGATCCCAGCCCACGCCGTTGTCGGCCAGAACGACCTCGATGGCCTCGCCCGCGACCCGGGCGGACAGGTGGAGCTGTGTGGCGTGCGCATGCTGCAGCACGTTGGACAGGGCCTCGTACAGGATGTACTGCAACTGCCGCAGCACCGGGGGACTGCCCGCCGGCCACAGCGGCAAGGGCGCGACATCCCAATGCAGGGTGATGCCGGCGGCCTCCAGTCGCGGAGCCAGGCGGTAACGCCAGCTTGCCAGCAGCCCGGCCACATCGCCGGCCGGCAGGGACATGGCGTCGATCGTCAGCTTGAGCTGTGCGAGCGAGTCGCGCAGGGTCTGCGTCACCAGGTGGATGTCCGGAGGCTGCGTGCCCGGCGCCTGCAGCTGGCGCAATGCGGAAGTGAGGTGGGCCCCCACGCCGTCGTGCATGTCCTTCAGGATGCGGGCGCGTTCGGCGCTGGCCGCCTGCGCGGTCTCCAGCGCCGACAGGCGTGCAAAGCTTTCACGCAGGGCGGCTTCACGCTCGGCGACCCGGGTGGCCAGCGTCCGGTTGAGGTCGTGCAGTGCCAGGCGCGCCCGCGCCTGGTCACCCGCCAGGATCACGAAGGTGCTGAAGATGAGCACGGGCCCGAACACCCCGATGAGGTAGACCGAGTCGAACGGCAAGCGCCCGTTGACGACCAGCAGGTCGTGAAAGGCCGAGGGCACGAACACCGCACATCCCAGAACCAGCCACCATCCGTCGGGGCGGCGGGCACGCACCACATGCCGAATGGCCACGGCCATGCTCACCAGGGCGATCAGGTAGATGCCCCCGTACACCATGGCGGTGCGCTCGAAATCGGCCAGCGTGGCGTGGTAGATCGGCACCAGCGCCATCAGCACGCCAAAGACCCGGGCCACCTGCCGCGCCGGGCATTCCGCAAAGCGAAAGAAGAAGGCGCACAGCGCCAGCTGATACCACTGCGTGAGCGTGCTGCGCAGCCCCTCCCAGAACGCAGCCGCGGTCATCGGCTCGGGCCGGATCATCAGCAGCGTGGCGACGCCCCACAGCAGGGCCGCCAGCCCCATGTAGCCAATGGCGCCCAGGCTGCGGTCGCGCCACCATGCCAGCACCATCACCAGGCCACAGGTGATCAGGGCCGTGTGGATGAAGTTCATGAGGTCGACCTGCACCCAGCGGCGCAGCCGATAAGGCTCCGAGACCTGCTCCAGAGGCCCGATGGTGATCGGTGCCAGCCCCTCGCGCGCAGCATGCCCGCTTGCCACCCGCACATCGATCACGTTGAAGCCGTCTCGCCACAGCGTGGACGGCACGGTGAACAGGAGGGGCACATACCAGTTGCGGGTCACGGGCTCGGTCATGGAGCCGGAGAATGGCAGGGCCACGCCGTTGATCCAGACCTGGCCGTTCATGGACACCCGCGGCAGGTAGACGGCCCAGGTCGACCGGGGCGGGCCGTCCAGGGACACTCGAAACCGGTACCACATCGAGCCCACATGGCCGGGATGCGTGTCCTGCCAGCGATGGGGCAAGTGGGTGTGCAACCAGGGTGCGTCCTGGCTGGGAGGCAGTTCGCTGTGATCGCCGGCCACCAGCACACAGGCTTGATCCAGCACGTGCAACGCCTCGCCCTGCAGGGGCACGACGTGCACGCCGAGTTCGTCGCTTGCGGCGCGCGCCGGGGCCAGGCACAGCGCCCACAGCGCCCACAACAGGCCGGCCACCCACCCGAGCCGCCCCACCCTCTTGCGCACGCGCGCGCGGAAAGGGACTGCGCCCTGCACCATCAAGCCAACCATCCCGTCATTGTCTCGCGGGGCGGCCGCAGCGTCTGCCCCCTGCTTGGGGCGACAATGCGGGGTTTCCGCATCCGCATCCTGCTGCCCCACCATGGCCGTTCTCACCCTGAGCCAGGCGCAACTCGCCTTCGGCCACGTCGCCCTGCTTGACCACGCCTCGTTTTCGCTGGAGGCGGGCGAGCGCGTCGGCCTGATCGGCCGCAACGGCACCGGCAAGTCCTCGCTGCTGAAGATCCTGGCCGGGCTGGAGCGGCCCGACGACGGGCAACTGCAGGTGCAAAGCGGCATCGAGGTGGCCTACGTGCCCCAGGAGCCGAGCTTTGCCGAGGGCGCCACGGTGTTCTCGACCGTCAGCGAAGGCCTCGAAGAAGTCAAGGCGCTGCGCGCGCGGTTCGAAGCCCATGCCGATGGCGAGGACCTGGATGCCCTGATGACCCAGATCGAGTCCCGCAACGGCTGGAACTGGGAGCAGCGGGTGGAAGAAAGCCTGCAGCGCCTGCGGCTGTCGCCCGAGTTGCCGATCGCCGGGCTGTCAGGGGGCACAAAAAAGCGCGTGGCCCTGGCCCGCGCCCTCGTCGCCAGCCCGCACGTGCTGCTGCTCGACGAGCCGACCAACCACCTGGACCTGGACGCCATCACCTGGCTGGAAGAGCTGCTGGTCGCCTTCAAGGGCAGCATCATCATGATCAGCCACGACCGGGCCTTTCTGGACGCCACCTGCACCCGCATCGTCGAGCTTGACCGCGGCATCCTGCGCAGCTACCCCGGCAACTTCGCGGCCTACCAGGCACTGAAGGAGCGCGAACTGGCGGACGAGGCGCTGGCCAATGCCCGCTTCGACAAGCTGCTGGCTCAGGAAGAGGTGTGGATCCGCAAGGGCGTCGAAGCCCGGCGCACGCGCTCGGTGGCCCGCGTCAAGCGGCTGCATGAGCTGCGCGAACAGCGAGCCGTGCGCCGTGATGTGGTCGGCAAGGCCAAGCTCGAGGTTTCGCAAGCCGACCGCAGCGGCAAGATCGTCGCCGAGCTCGACAACGTCAGCAAGGCCTTTGGCGGGCGCACCGTGGTGCAGGGCTTCACCGGCACCATCATGCGGGGCGACAAGGTCGGCCTGGTCGGCCCCAACGGTGCGGGCAAGACGACCTTGCTCAAGCTCATCCTGGGCGAACTGCAGCCCGACAGCGGCACCGTGCGGCTGGGCTCGAACCTCCAGGTGGCCTATTTCGACCAGATGCGGGACCACCTTGATCTGGACGCCACGCTGGCCGATTTCATCAGCCCGGGCAGCGAATGGATCGAGCTCAATGGCAGCCGCAAGCACGTCATGGGCTATCTGCAGGACTTCCTGTTTGCGCCGGCCCGTGCCAACTCGCCCGTGCGCACGCTCAGCGGCGGCGAGCGCAACCGGCTGCTGCTGGCGCGCCTCTTCGCCAAGCCAGCCAACGTGCTGGTGCTCGACGAGCCCACCAACGACCTCGACATCGAAACCCTCGACCTGCTGGAAGAGCTGCTCGGCGACTTCCCCGGCACGGTCTTTCTGGTCAGCCACGACCGGCGCTTCCTCGACAACGTGGTCACCTCGACGCTGGTGGCCGAAGGCGAAGGCCACTGGCGCGAGTACGAAGGCGGCGTGGAGGACTGGCTGATCCAGTCACGCCGCGCCCGCGCCCTGGCGGCCAACAAGCCAGGCGCCGCGGCCATTGCCAGTGCCAGCAAACAGGCAGCCGGGGCCGACACCCGGACGCCCGTGGCCGTGGCGGCCGACACCGCGCCCGCGTCCACCCCGGCCGCCCCCGTCGTGGCCCAGCCCAAGCGCAAGCTGAGCTACAAGGAACAGCGCGAGCTGGACGAACTGCCCGGCCGCATCGAGGCGCTGGAAACCGAGCAAGCCGAGCTGAACAAGCAGCTGGCCGACCCGGACATCTACCGCAAGGAAGGTGCGAACGTGGCGGCCATGCACGCCCGTGTCGAGGAAATCGACGAACTGCTGATGACCCTGCTGGAACGCTGGGAAACGCTGGGCCAGCGCTGAGTCGGGTCCGTCCGCCGGGCAGGCGGAACGTCAGGCCCGCCGGGCCACGGGCGACACCACACCGCCTTGCTGGGCCAGCAGCTCGGCGCAGGTGGCTTCCGGGTCCTCGCTATACAGCACCTCGTCCAGCAAGGGGGCCAGGCGGCGCGTGTCGGCCCGCAGCACGC
>JAJUHM010000274.1 GCA_029279925.1 Aquabacterium olei | reverse complement strand
GGTCGATCCGGTAGATCTGCTGCTCGCCGAAGAAGCCCCCCACGGCGTCGTTGATGGCCTGCGATGACGCCAGGTCATGCCCCAGCGGCTTTTCCAGCACGACGCGGCTGTGCTCGGTGTTCAGCCCGCGCCGCGCGAGCTGCTCGCAGATCGTGGCAAACAGCCGGGGCGCCGTGGACAGGTAGAACACCCGCTCGCGCTGGGGTGCGCCGAGCAGCATCGCGGCCAGCTCATCGTAGGACGCCGAATCGGTGGCGTCGACACACGTGTAGTCGAGCAAGCCGGCAAAGCGGTCCCAGGCGCCGGCGTCGAAGCCCTTGCCAAGACAGGCCGCCACGCGCTGCTGCGCCAGGGCCTGGAAGCCGGCACGGTCGAGCGGCTCTCGGGCCACACCGATCACGCGCAGGCGGGCCGGCAGCAGTTCGTCCTGCTGCAGGCGCATCAAGGCCGGCAACAGCTTGCGCATCGCCAGGTCGCCCGTGCCTCCGAAGATGACCAGGTCCAGTTCGGGGGCGGCGTGCAGTCGTGTACCCATGCTTCCTCAGATCGGCGTCAAAACTTGTAGTAATACTACTTCATGAGCCACGAACACACCACCCAGGAGGTTGCGGGTTAACCCTCAAAAACAGCCAGATCAATGCGTTAACAGTACGGGCAAACACCACAGACGCTATCCAAGCTGGTGAAATTTCGCTACATTGTGAGCTCTGCCAGCCAACGCGTCCTTTCACCATGGCCAAGTCCCCCGCCCCTCTGCATCCGCAACTTCATGCTGTGACGGAGCGCATCCGCCTACGCAGCGCCGCCACGCGGGCCGCCTACCTGGCGCGCATCGACGCGGCCGGCCAGGCCGGGCCCGTGGAGCGCTCGGCCCTCGGGTGCACCAACCTGGCCCACGCCTACGCCGCGGCACCGGCTGCCGACAAGATCTGGCTTCGCCAGCAGCGCACCGCCAACCTGGCCATCGTGTCGGCCTACAACGACATGCTCTCGGCCCACCAGCCCCTTGCCGAGTTCCCGGAGTGGATCAAGGAAGCCGCCCGCGAAGTGGGCGCCACCGCGCAGTTCGCCGGCGGCGTGCCCGCCATGTGCGACGGCGTCACGCAAGGCAAGGCCGGCATGGAACTGTCGCTCTTTTCGCGTGACGTGATTGCCATGTCCACGGCGGTCGCGTTGTCTCACAACATGTTCGATGCCACGCTGTGTCTGGGCGTGTGCGACAAGATCGTGCCCGGCCTGCTGATCGGCGCACTGAGCTTCGGCCACCTGCCCACGGTGTTCGTGCCCGCCGGCCCGATGACCACCGGCCTGAGCAACGACGACAAGGCCAAGGTGCGCCAGCGCTACGCTGCCGGCGAAGTCGGCCAGGACGAGCTGCTGGCCGCCGAGGAGAAGGCCTACCACGGGCCGGGCACCTGCACCTTCTACGGCACGGCCAACAGCAACCAGATGCTGATGGAGATCATGGGCCTGCACCTGCCGGGCTCGGCCTTCATCCATCCGCACACCCCATTGCGCGAAGCACTCACCCGCGAGGCGGCTCGCCGCGTGGCGCAGCTCACCCGCCTGGGCAACCAGTACACCCCCGTCGGCCACGTGATCGACGAGCGTGCCGTGGTGAACGGCCTGGTCGGCCTGATGGCCACGGGCGGCTCCACCAACCACACGCTGCACCTGGTGGCGATGGCCCGCGCGGCCGGCATCGTGATCGATTGGGACGACTTCGATGCGATCTCGGCCATCACGCCGCTGCTGGCCCGCGTCTACCCCAACGGCAAGGCCGACGTGAACCACTTCCACGCCGCGGGCGGCATGGCCTTCCTGATCCGCGAACTGCTGGACGCCGGCCTGCTGCACGAAGACGTGAAGACCGTGGCAGGCGGCGCCGAGGGCCTGCGGGCCTACACCCGCCAGCCGCAGCTCGAGGGCGATCGCGTGGTGTGGGTGGATGTGCCTGCCCTCAGCGGTGACCCGACCGTGGTCAGCACCGTGGCCGCCCCCTTCTCCTCGGACGGCGGCCTGCGCGTGCTCAAGGGCAACCTCGGGCGTTCGGTCATCAAGGTGTCGGCCGTCAAGCCCGAGAACCGTGTGGTCGAGGCGCCGGCCATCCTGTTCAATGACCAGAGCGAACTGATTGCGGCCTACAAGCGCGGCGAACTCAACCGCGACTTCGTCGCCATCGTGCGCTTCCAGGGCCCGAGCGCCAATGGCATGCCCGAACTACACTCGCTCACGCCCACGCTGGCCAACCTGCAGGACCAGGGTCACAAGGTGGCCCTGGTGACCGACGGGCGCATGTCCGGTGCGTCGGGCAAGGTGCCCGCCGCCATCCACGTCACGCCGGAAGTGAAGGCCGGCGGCCCGCTCGGCAAGGTGCGCAACGGCGACCTCATCCTGCTGGATGCCGAAGCCGGCACGCTGGACGCTGTGGTGCCGGCCGCAGAATGGGCCACCCGCACGGTCGACACCGCCGACCTGTCGGCCAACTGGCACGGCACCGGCCGCGAACTGTTCGGCGGCTTCCGCCGCGCCGTGACGGGCGCCGAGCAGGGCGCCATGAGCTTTGGCGAGTTCTGACCGCGCCCGCTCGCTCATTCACTGATCCTCGCCTCGAAAGACACGATGATGCCCAATCTGAACCCTGGCCTTTCCTCGTTCATGCGCCTCAGCCCGGTGATCCCCGTGCTGGTGATCGACCGCACCGAAGACGCCGTGCCGCTGGGCCGCGCACTGGTCGATGGCGGCCTCAAGGTGCTGGAGATCACGCTGCGCACGCCGAACGCGCTGGACGTGATCCGCGAGATCGCCAACCATGTCGAAGGCGCCGTGGTGGCAGCCGGCACCGTGACCACGCCCGCCCAATGGGAAGCGGCCGCCGAAGCCGGCGCGCAGTTCATGGTGTCTCCGGGCCTGACGCCCGCCCTGATCGAGCACGCGCAACAGGCCGCGACCGGCCTGTTGCCCGGTGTGGCCACGGCATCGGAACTGATGATCGCCCTTGATGGCGGCTTCACCAACTTCAAGTTCTTCCCGGCCCAGCAGGCAGGCGGCACGGGCATGCTCAAGGCGCTGGGGGGGCCGTTCGCCGACGCGCTGTTCTGCCCGACGGGCGGCATCACCGTCGAGACCGCGCCTCAGTTCCTGAGCCTGCCGAACGTGGCCTGTGTGGGTGGCTCGTGGCTGGCGCCGGCTCCGCTGGTCAAAGCCGGCGACTGGGCCGCCATCCGCGATCTGGCGCGCGCAGCCTCTGCCCTGAAGCCCGCTTGAAACCGGCCTGACACGCCTTCCTGCATCTGGTGTTGTATGGGGTCAGCGCCCCGCGCGGCGCGACTTTTTGACCGACCCGGCCCCGTGCCCGGTCGGTCTTTTTTTGCCCGGTCAGCGCGCGTGCGAGATCCACGCGGCCGCATCCTCACGCAGGCCGAACGGCGACTTCACGGCGCCCGGCCGCTGCATGGCCACGCCCACCGCCAGCACGTCGATCATCAGCAGGTGCAGGATGCGCGAGACCATCGAGAGCTGCTCCGTGCGACCTTCGACATGGTCGACCGCCAGGGTGACGGTGGCACGGCGGGCCAGCGGTGAGTCGCTGGCCGTGATGGCCACCACGGTGGCGCCTGCGTTCAGGGCCTTGTCGACCGCGTGGATGAGGTCGGGCATGGCACCCGACCGGGACACCGCGACCACCACGTCGCCAGGCCCCAGCAGGTCGGCGGCCATGGCCTGCAGGGCGCTGTCGGCATGGGCCATGGCAGGAATGCCGAAGCGCAGGAACTTGTACTGGCCATCCACCGCCACGATGTGCGAGTTGCCGACGCCGTGGAACTCCACGCGGCGCGCTTGCCGAAGCAGCTCGATCGCCCGCCCAACGGCCTGCCCATTGAGCCCGTCACGCAGCTTCACGATGGCCGACACCGTGTTGTCCAGCACCTTGGCCGACAGATCCGGTGCCGCGTCGTCCACCCGGACCTGGCTGTGACGCAGCGGAATGGTGCCCGTCAGCCCCGAGGCCAGCTTCAGCTTGAAGTCGGAGAGGCCCTCGAAGCCCAGGCTGCGGCAGAAACGGATCACGGTGGGCTGACTCACCTCGGCCTGGCGAGCGATCTCGGCCACCGGCTCGTTCATGAAGGCCCGTGGATGGGCCAGCAGGTGATCGGCCACACGTTGCTCGGCGCGGCTCAGTTGATCGCGCAGCCCCTTGATGCGCGCGATCAAACCACCGTCATGGCTGGCTGCCGCGTGTTCACGCAGGTGGTGGTTGAGCAGCACGGCCAGACCGGTGAAGACTGGCCAGGGCGCGGTCACCAGCACCGTCGGCACAGCCGCCAACCAGGAAGAGAAGCGCCCCTTGGCCTCGAAGCGCTCGCGGAAGCCCGAGGCGGTCAGCAAAGGCCCCATCCGGGGCAGCAGATCCCCGCCCAGGTAGACACCGCCAACAGCCCCCAGCATCAAGGCCACGTCGGCCGCCACGGTGCCCAGCATGCGCGCAAACACCGCCACGGCCGCGGCACTGCGGGGCTCGCCTGCATGGGCCTGGTCGATCAGCGTCACCGCGTCGGGCGCCTGTTGCCCTTCGGCACCCTCTTCCACACGGCCGCCTGGCTGCGGTGGCTCCCCTTGCGGACCCAGCATCTGCCAGATGAAGCGCAGCCCCTCGGCCGACACCAGCCGCTCGGCCGACACGTGAGGCCAGCGGCGCCAGGCCGCTTGCAGGATGGCCAGCTCGGTCTCGTCGGCAGGGGCGAAGCTGATGTGCCCTCCCTCGCTGCCCAGCGTGATGCGCCGATCGTCTGCCGGGATCAGGCCTGACACGCCCAACCCTTCGCCCGGCCCGATCAGCCCGATGACGCCGCCGGCCTGCGCGCGGCCGCCCCCGATCGTCAGGCAGGCTGGCGCGGTCAGGTGAGGCAGCGCCATGGCAAGCGCGGTGAAGTCGTTGACCACGAGCAGCGTGTC
>JAJUHM010000273.1 GCA_029279925.1 Aquabacterium olei | reverse complement strand
GGTGCGCCTCCTGTTCCGCTTTTACGACGTCACCGGCGGCAGCATCAGCATCGACGGCCAGGACATCCGCGACGTCACGCAGGAAAGCCTGCGTGCCGCCATCGGCATCGTGCCGCAGGACACCGTGCTGTTCAATGACACCGTGGCCTACAACATCGCCTATGGCCGGCCCGACGCGTCGCGCGACGAGGTCGAGCAGGCGGCGAAGGCCGCGCACATCCACGATTTCATCACCGCCACGCCCGGGGGCTACGACACCATGGTGGGCGAGCGGGGCCTGAAGCTGTCGGGCGGTGAAAAGCAGCGCGTGGCCATTGCCCGCACGCTGCTGAAGAACCCGCCCATCCTCGTGTTCGACGAGGCGACCTCGGCGCTCGATTCTGCGAACGAGCGCGCCATCCAGGCCGAGCTGGCGGCCGTCGGCCAGGGCAAGACGGTGCTCGTGATCGCGCACCGGCTGTCGACCATCGTGCACGCGCACGAGATCCTGGTGATGGAGCAGGGCCGCATCATCGAACGCGGCACCCACCCGCAGCTGCTGGCCGCCAACGGCCGCTATGCGCAGATGTGGCGGCTGCAGCAGGCCGGCGGCGAAGGCTGACGCGACCGGGGCTGTCAGTCGGGCTTGACCTGGATGAAGGGCACAGTGCCCCCGGTCACGTTGGGCAGCTTGCCGTCCCACTTGCGGATGGCCTCGCGTTCGTTCTCGACCTTGCGCAACTCCAGCAGTTCGCGTGTGACCTGCTGACGCTGCAGGGCCAGCGCGTCGGCCTCGGCCTTGGCCGAGGCCACTTTCTGCTTGGCTTCCACCTCGATGCGCTGCAGGTCGCGTTCGGCCTTGAGCTTTTCCTGCTCGGCCTTGACCTTGGCCTCGATGGCTTCGGCGAACGAGCGCGAGAACGCGAAGTTCACGATGGCGAATTCGTCGAGGACGAGGCCGTGGCGTTCCATCTTCTGCTTGAGCAGGCCGCCAATGGCATCGCGCACCTCGGTGCGCCGGGTGACCAGCTCTTCGGCCGTGAAGCGCGCGGTGACGGCCTTCACGGCCTCTTGCGCGGCCGGGATGATGATGCGGTCGGCCGCGATGTCGGTGCTCGGCCCGATCGAGCGGAACACGTCCACCACCCGGCGTGGGTCGAGGTGGTAGTTGATGGCGATGCGCGTGTGCACCGACTGCAGGTCGCGCGAGGCGGCGTCGCCTTCGCCTTCACCCTTCTGGATGCGCACGTCCATCAGATGCATGGACTGCGCCAGCGGGACCTTGAAGTGGATGCCGGGCTCGTAGACGGCGTCGTCGGGCTTGCCGAAGGTGGTCTTGACACCGCGCTCGCCGGCGGTGATGACGACCACAGGGTTGAGGAGAGACAGCGCGAAGAGCGCGCCGCCGATGTACAGCGCGCCCTTGAGCACCGGGCCCACGCGGGATGGAGAAGAAAGCGAGGTCATGGTCCTTCCTGATGCAGCCGCTCGGATGGCGGCCTGGCCAGCATCGTAATGGCTGCGCGGGCCGGCGGCGGTGCGAAAATGGCGGCCGATTCCACACCCGTACCCGCTCTGCCATGACCGACACCGCGCCCGCCACGCTGACCCTGACCCGCCCCGACGACTGGCACCTGCACGTGCGCGATGGCGCGGCCATGGCCTCGGTCGTGCCGGCCACGGCGGCGCAGTTCGCCCGCGCCATCATCATGCCCAACCTGCGTCCGCCGATCACGACGGCCGAGCAGGCCGTGGCCTACCGCGACCGCATCCGCGCGGCGGTGCCGGCGGGCGTCGCCTTCGAGCCGCTGATGGTGCTCTACCTGACGGACAACACCCCGGCCGACGAGGCAGCCCGTGCCAAGGCCATGGGCGCCGTGGCCTTCAAGCTCTACCCCGCCGGCGCCACCACCAACAGCGACGCCGGCGTGACCGACCTGCGCAAGACCTACAAGGTGCTGGAGGCCATGCAGCGCGAGGGCCTGGTGCTGTGCGTGCACGGCGAGGTGACCGACAGCGAGGTCGACGTGTTCGACCGCGAGAATGCCTTCATCGACGACAAGCTGATCCCGCTGCGCCGTGACTTCCCCGAGCTGAAGATCGTGTTCGAGCACATCACGACCAAGGAGGCCGCGCAGTACGTGACCGAGGCCGACCGCTTCGTGGGCGCCACCATCACGCCGCAGCACCTGCTGTACAACCGCAACGCCATCTTCATGGGCGGCGTGCGCCCGCACTACTACTGCCTGCCCATCCTGAAGCGCGAAGAGCACCGCCTGGCTCTGGTGCAGGCCGCCACGAGCGGCAGCCCCAAGTTCTTCCTGGGCACCGACAGCGCGCCGCATGCCTCGCACCTGAAGGAGCACAGCTCGGGCTGCGCCGGCTGCTACACCGCGCCGTGTGCCATCGAGCTGTATGCGGAAGCCTTCGAAGCCGCCGGTGCGCTCGACAAGCTGGAGGGCTTTGCCAGCTTCTTCGGCCCGGATTACTACGGGCTGCCGCGCAACACCGACCGCATCACGCTGGCGCGAGAAGACTGGGTGGTGCCGGAAAGCCTGCCCTTCGGCGAGGCGGTCATCAGGCCGCTGCGTGGCGGCGAGACGCTGCGCTGGCGTCTGCGCTGACGTTCCGTTCGTGTCTGACGGCGTACCCCGGGGGCTCAGGGACCCTCGTTCGGGCCGGGTGGGGTGCGGGCGGCCCGCTCCGCCCGCAGGGCATGGACCTCGTTGCGCAGGCCGCTGATTTCTTCGCGCAGTGAGCGGATCTGCGTGTGCATGTCGCGCAGGATGTCGCGCTCGACCTTGCGTTCTTGCGTGCCCACGAACATCGCAGCGATGCTGGCCGTGACCAGCGACAGCAGGCCGTAGCCCAGCAGCACCACGAACACCGAAAACACACGCGAGGCCGTGCTGGTCGGCACGACGTCGCCATAGCCCACCGTGGCGGCGGTCGAGAAGGCCAGCCACAGCCCTTCGTGCAAGGAGCTGACGCCGGGATCGAGCCAGTAGAAGCCGATGCCGCACAGGCCGATGACGGTGGCGCCCATGGCGAGCAGCCGCGCCAGCCCCGTCTCGGTGAACAGCGGCTTGCTGATCTTCAGCAGCCGATAGAGCATCAGCACCGCGATGGCCAGACGCCAGATCAGCGCCGGCTCGGACTCGTTGCTCTGCGGCAGCACGGCGTTGAGCAACAGGGCCCCGCCCAGAAACCAGTCGAGCCGCAACTCCATGGGGTGGTGACCCCACACACTGCTGTGCTCGTCCGGCGCAGCCCCCCGCAAGCGGATTGCCCGCCGCACCCGCCACGCCGACACCAGCACCACCGTGCCGCTGAGCAGGTACATCCACGTCGCCCAGGTGGCCGGCGTCGGCATCATCGAGTCGTAGAAGGCCGGCACGCTGGCGATCAGGGCGATCAGCATCGGCCACGGAGAATGGGCCGCGTCGAAGCGGCCGAAGCGTCTGGGCATGGCGGAGCCGGGCGCGGGGGCCCGGAAAGGCTGCAGAGGCGGATGTCAGGCGGGCAGGAAGCCCTCGACCGACAGATAGCGTTCGCCCGTGTCGTAGCAGAAGCCGAGCACGCGGGCGCCTTCCAGCAGCTCGGGCAGCTTCTGCGCGATGGCCGCCAGCGTGGCCCCCGACGAGATGCCGACCAGCATGCCTTCTTCGCGCGCCGCGCGGCGGCCGTACTCACGGGCGTCTTCGGCATCGACCTGGATCACGCCGTCGAGCAGGTCGGTGTGCAGGTTGACCGGGACGAAACCGGCGCCGATGCCCTGGATGGGGTGCGGTGCCGGGCTGCCGCCCGAGATCACGGGCGAGGCCTTGGGCTCGACCGCGAACACCTTGAGCTTCGGCCAGGCGGCCTTGAGGATCTTGGCGCAGCCCGTCAGGTGGCCACCGGTGCCCACGCCGGTGATCAGCGCGTCCAGGCCCTCGGGGAAGTCGGCCAGGATCTCCTGGGCGGTGGTGTGTTCGTGCACGGCGATGTTGGCCGGGTTCTCGAACTGCTGCGGCATCCAGGCGCCGGGTGTGGAGGCGACCAGTTCCTTGGCGCGCTCGATCGCGCCCTTCATGCCTTTTTCGCGCGGGGTCAGGTCGAACTGCGCGCCATAGGCCAGCATCAGGCGGCGGCGTTCGATGGACATGCTGTCCGGCATGACCAGGATCAGGCGGTAGCCCTTGACCGCGGCCACCATGGCCAGGCCGATGCCCGTGTTGCCGGAGGTCGGCTCGACGATGGTGCCGCCGGGCTGCAGTGCACCGCTGCGCTCGGCGTCTTCCACCATGGCCAGGGCAATGCGGTCCTTGATCGAGCCGCCCGGGTTGGCGCGCTCGGCCTTGATCCACACCTCGGGCGCCGTGCCGAACAGGCGGTTCATGCGGATGTGGGGCGTGCGGCCGATGGTGTCGAGGATGGATGAGGCTTTCATGGTGGTTCTCTCCGCGGTCACAAAGACCTTATGCACAAAGCGACCAAGAGCATACGACGCCGGGCGGGCAGAATGCGGGCCATGTTGCAATCACTGAAGTGGTCGCTGGGTGGTCGGCCCGGCGCGCGAACGGGGGGGCTCTGGCTGCCGTGCCTGCTCCTGATCATGGTCGCCCTGTGGCCCTGGCGGGCGCAGGCCGAGGATTTCCTGCCTGCCGACCAGGCTTTCCGGGTGAGCGTGGGCGTGGCGGGCCCCCAGGCCGTGCGCGTCGACGTGGGCCAGGCGCCGGGCGTCTACCTGTACAAGGAACGCTTCGAAGCCCGCCTGCAGGGCGGTGAACGCGCGGCGCCGGCGGTGCTGAGCTGGCGGCTGCCCCAAGGGCAGGCCAAGCACGACCCGACCTTCGACAAGGTGATGGAGGTCTACCACGGCAACGTTTCGGGCGAGGTGGTGCTGCCCCAGGGGCTGCGCGGTGAGCCGCTGCTGACCATCGTCTACCAGGGCTGTGCGGATGCCGGCCTCTGCTACCCGCCGCAGACGCGGCGTTACGAACT
>JAJUHM010000272.1 GCA_029279925.1 Aquabacterium olei | reverse complement strand
GCCGACAGCCTGCTCAAGGCCGAGCGTGTCACCCAGCAGCGGCTGGCCGAGCAGGTCAAGGCGCTGGAGGCCGAAAACCTTGCCCTGAAAGATGACCTGGGCTTTTTCGAGCGCCTGTTGCCCGCCACGGGCGGCGAGGGCGTGTCGGTGCGGGGCCTGCAAGGCGAACTGACCGAGTCCGGCCAGCTGCGCTACCGCCTGCTCGTGATGCAGCGGGCGGAGGGCCGCATCCAGAGCGACTTCGTCGGCCGATTCGAATTGTGGTTGTCGGGTACACGCGATGGCAAGCCATGGGCGGATGCCCACCCCGTCGTCGCGCGGCCGCTGCAGTTCAAACAGTACAGCCGTGTCGAGGGCGTGGCGGCCTGCCCGCAAGGTGTTCAGTTGCGCCTGGTGCAGGTTCGCGTGCTGGATGGCACGGGGGGTGTCCGTGCCAGTCAGTCCTTGCGCCTGTGAGGCCGTTGACCGGCCCGCACAAAGGTGTACGCTCGCGTATTCGGCCTACTTTGTCTTGAGGTCAACATGTTCGGATGGAAGAAAACCCCGCCGATTCGCACGCTGGTGGGCGAGGGCACGGTGGTCAGCGGTGAACTGCGCTTCACGGATGGCCTGCGCATCGACGGCGAAGTGCATGGCGACGTGACCGCCGCCGGTGAGGGCCGCACCCTGCTGGTCATCAGCGAAAAAGCCCGTGTGCATGGCAAGGTCACGGCCGGCCATGTCATCATCAACGGAACCGTGCATGGCCCCGTGCTGGCCGACAGCCTGCTGGAGTTGCAGCCCAAGGCCCGCATCGTGGGCGACGTGAAGTACGAAGCCCTCGAGATGCACCAGGGCGCCACCATCCAGGGTGGGCTGCATCCCCTGCAGGCCGATGACAAGCCCGCCTTGAAGCTGGCTGCCTCGGCCACCGGCAACCCTGACCGGGTTCAGCAGCCTGCCGCCGCGAACCCACTGCACAAAATCTGAAATCGATCCCCGTTCCCGGAGTACAACCCATGACCGCCGTTGCCCAAGAAACCCAGACCGCCGACACCTTCTCTGCCGACGTGCCGGCCCCGATCATCTTCACCGACGCGGCAGCAGGCAAGGTCGCCGAACTGGTTGCCGAAGAAGGCAATCCGGACCTGAAGCTGCGCGTGTTCGTGCAGGGTGGCGGCTGCTCCGGCTTCCAGTACGGCTTCACCTTTGACGAAATCGTCAACGAAGACGACACCAAGATGGAGAAGAACGGCGTGACCCTTCTGATCGACGCCATGAGCCTGCAGTACCTGGTGGGTGCCGAGATCGATTACAAGGACGACCTCGAAGGCGCCCAGTTCGTGATCCGCAATCCGAACGCCACCACCACCTGCGGTTGCGGCTCGAGCTTCTCGGTCTGATCTGACGCTGTTCAGCGCGCGGGATACAGCGCGCCCAGCACGCGGGGGCCTCGGGCCCCCGTGACCGCCGGCACATTGCCCGCCAACCGTGCCACATGCCGCCAGGCCAGCCAGGCAAAGGCGGCTGCCTCCACCTGCATCACGTCGAGGCCGTGGGCGTCCGAACGTCCCACGCGCACGCCTGGCAGTTGTTCGCCCAGGCGGCGCATCAGGTCGCCATTCAGGGCGCCGCCACCGCACACCACAACTTCGGTAGCGTCCGGTGCATGCTGCTGCAGCGCCAGGGCGGCACTGCGTGCCGTCAACTCGCACAGCGTGGCCTGCACGTCGCGCGCCACCTCGGCATCGCCCAGCGGACCGTCGGTCAGGCCATGAGGGGCCAGCCAGCGGGCCAGCCAGCCTGGGTTGAACAGGTCTCGCCCCGTGCTTTTCGGTGGCGGCAGGCTGAAGAAGGGCTCGGCCAGCGCATCGGTCAACCAGTCCTCGCGCACCGAACCCATCGCACCCCATTCGCCATTCGCGTCGTAGGCGTGGCCGGTCTGGGTCTCGCACCACAGGTCGAGCAGTGCGTTGCCTGGCCCACAGTCGAAGCCCAGGGGATCCTGGCCGGGGCGAAGGATGCTGACGTTGGCCATGCCCCCGATGTTGAGCACGGCCACGGTGCGGTCCGGCTGCCCGAACAGGGCTTGGTGAAAGGCTGGAACCAGAGGGGCTCCCTGGCCGCCGGCCGCGATGTCGCGCGTGCGGAACTCGGCGACGACGTCGATGCCCGTCAGCTCGGCCAGCAGCGCCGGGTTGTTGAGCTGCCAGGTGTAGGCGAGGTCGGGGCGGTGCCGGACCGTCTGGCCATGGGCGCCGATGGCGCGCACCTCGGTGGGCAGCACCTCGGCTTCGGTGCACAGCGCGTGCACGACGGCCGCATACAGCACCACCAGGGCCTGGGCTGCCTCGGCACTGCGGTGCAGTTCGTCGTGGCCAGCGGTGTTGAGGTCGAGCAGCGCCTGCCGCAGGGGCGGGGGCAGCGGCCGGTGGGCATGGGTGAGCGTGGACCAGGTCCCCTGCTCATGCCGCATCAGCACGCCATCGACGCCGTCGAGCGAGGTGCCCGACATCAGCCCGATGTACAGCGCACCGGTGTCTGGCAGGCCGGCTGACGGCGTGCTCATGCCTTATTCGAAGCGGGGGCCGGACTGAGCGCCTGCCGAGGCCCATTCGCTGGCCATGTCCAGGCGGGCGGCAATGGCGCCGACCTGGCTGCGGAAGCTGGCCAAGGCTTGCGGCGACAGTTGCAGCGCCTCCGAGGCACGGGCGACCACCATCGGGTCGACCTGCTGTCCCTTGACCTTGAATTCGAAGTGCAGGTGCGGCCCGGTGGCCCAGCCCGTGGCGCCCACGGCACCGATCAGCTGCCCCTGTTCCACGCGCTGGCCCTTGCGCACATCGATGCGGCTCAGGTGGGCGTAGACCGTCTGGCGGTCGCCGGCGTGCTGGATCTGCACCACGTTGCCATAGCCGTTCTGGACACCGGCAAAGTTCACGACGCCTTCACCCACGGTGCGCACCGGGGTGCCGGTCGGGGCACCGAAATCCACGCCCAGGTGAGCGCGCCACGTCTTGTGGATCGGGTGGAAGCGCATGGCGAAGCCCGAGGTCACGCGCGAGAAGGCCAGCGGTGACGCCAGGAACGCGCGTGTCTTGCTGCGCCCGGTCAGGTCGAAGTAGGCACCCTTGCTGCTGCCCGGTTGCTGGAACCAGACGGCGTCATGCACCTCGCCCTTGTTGATGAAGCGGGCAGCCAGGACGCGGCCGGTGCCGCTGGTCCAGGTGACCGGCTCGCCGTCGGCCAGCAGGGCCTCGTACAGCACGCTGAATGCATCGCCCTTGCGCAGTTCACGGCGGAAGTCGATGTCGCTGCCGAAGATCTCGGCGACCTGGTTGGTGACGGCGTCCGGCACGCGTGCATCGTCCGCCGCGGCGTACAGCGACGAGCGGATCGTGCCCGAAGCCAGCTGCTGGGCCCGTGCCAGCGGCAGTTGCTCGCTGCGCACATCCCAGTGAACCTGTCCTTCGGTGGTCGTGCGCTGGATGGTGATGCGGGTGAAGTGGGTGTCGAGCTGATCGCCCGACGCGGCAGGCCCGCGCACCACCAGCTCGCGCAGTCGGCCGTCGTCGACGATGGCCTTCACGGCCTTGCCGGTGCGCCCCTGCAGGATGGACGCGGCGACCAGGTCCTCACGCAACAGGCGCGCGGCGTCGGCGTCGTCCACGCCCAGGCGGCGCAGCAGGCTGTCTGCGGTGTCGCTGCTGCGGGTGATGTCGCTGCGGTAAAGCGCCAGCGGCTCGGCATCCAGCCGGCTCAGCTCGGCCGTCAGGGCGGGGGCCTGAACCGGCTCCACCACTTCCACCACGGTGGGCTGGGCGGTGTCGGGCAGGGTGGTGAGCGGTGCCACACCAAACGCGGTCACGGCCGAGCCAGCCAGCAACGCCAGGACGGCGGCGCTGACGCGACGGGGGTGACGGTGCGCGGCGGCCTGGAGGGCCTGGGCGCGGTGGGCGAGGGTGGTGAGCGGCGAGGGCGTGGCGGTCTTGATCTGCTTGGGCGAAGTCAAAACTGGGATCCTTCTGGTTTCTGGAGGAGGGGCGCGAGCCTGCTCCCCTAAAATCAGCCCGCGTCGAACGCAAGGCCCATGCCCGCGCGCGCGCACAATCTGCGGAGTATAGCCCCATCGTGGGGCACGCCGATCCGCCGAATTCCACCCGATGGCCCGTCATGCTGCACCCTGAAAATCCCGCACCCGCTACGCCCGATCACCCCGTATCCGACCGTGTCCGTGAGGCGCTGGCCGTCACCCTGCGCGGTGTGGACGAGCTGCTGCCCGAGGCCGACTGGGTCAAGAAGCTGGCCCGGTCCGAGGCCACCGGCGTGCCGCTGCGCATCAAGCTGGGCCTGGACCCGACCGCGCCTGACATCCACCTGGGCCACACCGTGGTGCTGAACAAGCTGCGCCAGCTGCAGGACCTGGGGCACACCGTGATCTTCCTCATCGGTGATTTCACCTCGCTGATCGGCGACCCCTCCGGCCGCAATGCGACCCGCCCGCCGCTGACCGAAGAACAGGTCAAG
The DNA here is from genome assembly GCA_029279925.1 of Aquabacterium olei. Taxonomy (GTDB): domain Bacteria; phylum Pseudomonadota; class Gammaproteobacteria; order Burkholderiales; family Burkholderiaceae_C; genus Aquabacterium; species Aquabacterium olei_A. The sequence goes on along the minus strand of JAJUHM010000272.1, from coordinate 471 downwards.
GCCAACGCGGAGACGTACTACAAGCAGGCCAGCCTGGTGCTCGACCCGGCGCGAACCGAGATCCGCTACAACAGCGAATGGTGCGATGCGCTGGGCGCGCGCGGCATGATCCAGCTGGCCAGCCGCTACACCGTGGCCCGCATGATGGAGCGCGACGACTTCACCAAGCGCTTCAAGGCCAACACGCCGATCAGCGTGCACGAGTTTCTGTACCCGCTGATGCAGGGCTATGACTCGGTGGCACTGAAGAGCGACCTCGAACTCGGCGGCACCGACCAGAAGTTCAACCTGCTGGTGGGCCGCGCGCTGCAGCAGGAGTACGGCCAGGAGCCCCAGTGCATCCTGACGATGCCGCTGCTGGAAGGCCTGGACGGCGTCGAGAAGATGTCGAAGTCCAAGAACAACTACATCGGCATCAGCGAGCCGGCCAACACCATGTTCGCCAAGCTGATGAGCATCAGCGACGACCTG
>JAJUHM010000271.1 GCA_029279925.1 Aquabacterium olei | reverse complement strand
GCGGGGGACGACGCCGTCTGGACCTGGGTGGATGCGACCAAGCTGGAGAACGCCCTGGTCAACCTGATTCTCAATGCACGCGATGCCACGCCGGGCAGCGGCCGCATCGATGTGCGGGTACGCAGCGCGGTGCTCGATGGCGCGCGGGCGCAGGCGCTGCAGCTCCAACCCGGCCCCCACGTCTGCGTGGAGGTGCAAGACCAGGGTGTGGGCATGGACGCAGCGACGCTGGCGCGCGTGTTCGAACCCTTCTTCACCACCAAGCGACCGGGCAGCGGCACGGGGCTGGGCATGGCCATGGTGTACGGCTTCGTGCGCCAGTCCGGCGGGGCGGTCGATGTGCGCAGCGCACCGGGGCAGGGCACCACGGTGAGCCTGTGGCTGCCCGCAGCCGAAACGCCCGCCGAACTGCCTGCGCTCGACGAGCCGGGACATGTGCCTGACGGCGCGCGCCGTGGGGTGGCCTTGCTGGTCGAGGACGACGGCGACGTGCGCAAGGTCGTGCGGCGCAGCCTGCTCGACCTGGGCTTCGCCGTGATCGAGGCCGCCAATGGCCAGGAGGCCCAGGACATCCTGGCGCAGATGGACGGCATCACCCTGCTGCTGTCCGACATCATGATGCCGGGTGACATCGACGGTCGCATGCTGGCGCGTCAGGCGCGCGATCGGGGGCAGGCGCGGCAGGTGCTGCTGATGAGCGGCTACGCCCCCGGCATCGACACCCTGACCGATCTGCCCCTGCTGGCCAAGCCCTTCACCACGGCGGAGCTGGCCGCCGCCATCGAGGAGCTCACCACATGAGCGAGCATGGCGTAAGCAGCGCAGAAGCGGGAGAGGCCCAGAGCCCGGCACTCATCTACATCGTCGACGACGACCTGGCGATCGCCCGGCTGCTGACCAATGTGCTGACCGAGTTCGGGTTCAACGCCGAGGCCTTCGGCACGGGGTCTGCCGTGCTACGGCGCTTGCAGACCACGCGGCCCGATCTGTGCATTGTCGACCTGGGGCTGCCGGACATGGACGGCATCGAGCTCGTGCGGCAGATCGCCCTGCAATCTCATGCGGGGGTGCTGATCCTGACCGGCCGCGGGCACACCGTGGACCGGGTGATGGGGCTGGAGCTGGGCGGCGACGATTACGTCACCAAGCCGTTCGAGCCCCGCGAACTGGTCGCCCGTGTGCGCAGCATCCTGCGCCGGCGCGCGCCGCATGCGGGCTCGGCCGTGGGAACGCCCAAGCGCCTCGCGTCGTTTGCGGGCTGGACCCTGGACTGTGCGGCCAACATCCTGCGCGCCGAAGACGGGACGGAGCATGTGCTGGGCGTGGCCGAGGTGCAGGTGTTGCGGGCGTTCCTCGAGCGGCCCCACCAGATCCTCAGCCGGGAACAACTGGTGGGCCACTGCGGCCTGTCGCCGATGGACCGCAGCATCGATGTGCGGATTTCGCGCTTGCGTCGCAAGATCGAGGTCGATCCGATGGACCCGCGCATCATCAAGACGGTGTACGGTGCAGGCTATGTGTTTTCAGCGAGTGTGAGCTGGTCTTGAGCGTGCCTTGAGCTGGGCTGGGCGCACTGTCCCCGGGCCTGGCGGGGTGATTTGCACACCCAGCAATACTGTATGAAAATACAGTATGCACAAACCCGATCCCTTGCCCGACGCCACCCCGGACGACCGGCGTGCGGCCGCGCCCATCAAGGGTCGCGGCACGGCGACGCGGCTGGCGCATCGCTTCGAGGCACGCACACGGGAGCGCGATCTGGCGGGTTGGGAGCCGGTTCAAATGCCGCCGGCCGGAGAGAAAGCCGGGGCGGCGCGCGAACACTCCGCCAGCGGGATGGCGTCCGACGGGTCCTTCGATGCAGCGCCCGTGTCACCCCACACCACCTGCCGTCCCGAGCCATGCCGCACCATCCTGTCCCGCAACGACTCGCCAGACATCCCCTTCACCTGGGCCATCAACCCATATCGGGGCTGTGAGCACGGCTGCATCTATTGCTATGCCCGCCCCACGCACAGCTACCTGAACCTCTCGCCCGGGCTGGACTTCGAAACCCAGCTCACCGCCAAGGCCAACGCGGCAGAGGCCTTGCGCCGCGAACTCGCCCGGCCGGGCTACCGGCCCAGCCCCATCCAGATCGGCTCGGCCACCGACGCCTACCAGCCGGTGGAGCGCGAATGGCGCCTCACGCGGCAGGTGCTGGAGGTGCTGGACGGCTGCTGCCATCCCTACACCATCGTCACCAAATCCAGTGGCGTCGAGCGGGACCTGGATCTGCTCGTGCGCGCTGCGGCCCGCAATCAGGTCTATGTGATGGTCAGCGTCACTTCCCTGGACCCCGCCTTGTCGGGCCGGCTGGAGCCGCGTGCGGCCGCACCGTGGCGACGCCTGGAAACCGTGCGCCGGCTGGCCTCAGCGGGTGTGCCCGTCGGGGTCAACGTGGCCCCGATCATTCCCTTCCTCAACGAGCCCGAGATCGAGCAGATCATCGAGGCCGCAGCCCGTGCCGGCGCCCGCAGCATCCATTACACGGTGGTGCGTCTGCCGTGGGAGGTGAACCCGCTGTTTCAGGGCTGGCTGGCCGACCACGTGCCGGACAAGGCCGAGCGCATCATGGCCCGCATCCGCGAGTTGCATGGCGGCCGGGACTATGAAGCCGACTTCGGGCGCCGCATGAAAGGCAAAGGCCTGTGGGCGGATCTGATCCGCCAGCGCGTCCACAAGGCGGCGGTCCGTCATGGCGCGGCGGGGGCGCCGCCGCTGCTGGATGCCACGGCTTTCAGGCCGCCGTCCCCTGAGCCAGCAGCCGGCGCACAAGCCTGTCTCTTCGACTGACTGATGACGGGGGGGCGTCGTCGGTTCAAGCCGGCCGGCCTGGCTCACCAGCGGTGGTATGGGCCGCCGTGGTGGCGGGGTGGGCCCCAGCCCCAGGGCGCCGGGTACACGACCACAGGCGGTGCATAGCGCACCGGCGGCGGAGGGGCTTCGATGAAGGTCACGGCACCGCCGTTCATGTTCAGGGAGGGTGGCGACATGGGCGCGACACCGCCCGGCGACAGCGTGATCTGCAGGGGAAGGGTGGGGCCGGGTTCCTGGGCCATCTGCGTGCTGAACTGCTGGCCGTTGTACTCATAGACCACGTCGTAGGCCACCACGCGGTTGTCATAGGCCGTCTGCTGTTCGCAGCGACGCACGGTCTGCACGGCGGTACGGCCCTGCGTCTCGACCTTGTCGCCCAGGATGGCGCCACCGATGATGCCGATGCCGGTGGCGAGCGCGTTGCCGGCGCCCTTGCCCACGGCGTTGCCCATTGCGCCCCCTGCGATCGCACCCATCAGGGCGCCCGCGCCCGAACCCTGTTCCTGCACGGGCTGCTGGGTGTCGTAGCAGACCTGTCGAGGCGAGGCGACCTGGGCCACCACCGGGGTGGCCGATACCACGCGCGCCTGGACCGTGGTGGTGGTGGACGCCGGTGTGCCGAGCACAGTGCCCACGGCCGGGCCGGCCCCCGCCGTGCCGCAGCCCAGTGCGAGCCCCATCAGGGGCAGAATCGAACGCAGCATCGGCGTACGGGACATCATGCAGAACTCCTCAGAAAGGCCGGGCTGTCACCCGCTTGCGTGATCAACGCAGGCGCCCGCCTTTCGGCCGACGGGCGGGCCTCGAGGCCGCGGTAAAGATGCGTGAAAAGAGGGTGTCTTGCGCCTTGGGCCGAGCCCCTCCGCGCAGGGGCACGCGCGGACACTAAAATCGGAGCTTTTGTCAGCTCAGCAACATCTCACCATGTCCAAGACCGTGAAAGCCCCGAAGGCCGCTCCGAAGGCTGCCCCCAAGGCAGCCCAGACCCAGGCTGCGCCCGCTCCCGTTGCCGCCGCGCCTGCCACCAGCAAGGGCAAGCAGGGCATCAAGAAGGTTGTGCTGGCCTACTCCGGCGGTCTGGACACCTCGATCATCCTCAAGTGGCTGCAGGACGAGTACAACTGCGAAGTCGTGACCTTCACGGCCGACATCGGCCAGGGTGAAGAGATCGAGCCCGCACGCGCCAAGGCCCTGAAGATGGGCATCAAGCCCGAGAACATCCACATCGAAGACCTGCGCGAAGAGTTCGTGCGCGACTTCGTGTTCCCGATGTTCCGCGCCAACGCGCTGTACGAAGGTGAATACCTGCTGGGCACCTCGATCGCCCGCCCGCTGATCGCCAAGCGCCTGGTCGAGATCGCCAAGAAGTCCAAGGCCGATGCCATCTCGCACGGCGCCACCGGCAAGGGCAACGACCAGGTCCGCTTCGAGCTGGGTGCCTACGCACTGCTGCCGGGCGTGAAGGTGATCGCGCCGTGGCGTGAGTGGGACCTGCTGAGCCGCGAGAAGCTGCTGGCCTACGCCGACAAGCATGGCATCCCCGTCGACTTCAAGAAGCGCAAGGGCGGCGCCCCGTACTCGATGGACGCCAACCTGCTGCACATCAGCTACGAAGGCGGCGTGCTCGAAGACCCGAATTTCGAGCCCGAAGCCAACATGTGGCGCCTGACCGTGTCGCCCGAGAAGGCCCCCAACAAGGCCGAAGTGATCGAGCTGACCTATGCCAAGGGTGACGTGGTCGCCATCAATGGCGTGAAGATGACGCCGGCCCAGGTGCTGACCAAGCTGAACGAGCTGGGCGGCAAGCACGGCATCGGCCGCCTCGACAAGGTCGAGAACCGCTACGTGGGCATGAAGAGCCGCGGCTGCTACGAAACCCCGGGCGGCACCATCCTGCTGTCGGGCCACCGCGCCATCGAATCCATCACGCTGGACCGTGAAGTGCTGGCGCTGAAGGACGACCTGATGCCGCGCTATGCCCGTCTGGTCTACAACGGCTACTGGTTCAGCCCCGAGCGCGAACTGCTGCAGGGCCTGATCGACAAGAGCCAGGAAACCGTCAACGGCACGGTCAAGCTCAAGCTGTACAAGGGCACCATCATGTGCGTGGGCCGTGAGTCGGCCACCGACAGCCTGTT
>JAJUHM010000270.1 GCA_029279925.1 Aquabacterium olei | reverse complement strand
TCGATGGTCTCCACCTCGTTGTGCAGGAAGTAGACCTGGCCGCCGCGCTTCAACTCGCGCAGCACCGCCTCGCGGATCGTGTTGCTGCTTTCGCTGCGCACAAAGGTCTTGATCGCCAGACGCCGCTGCGGCGCGGTGGCGATCACGCTCAGGTCGCGCAGGCCTTCCATCGCCATGCCCAGCGTCCGCGGGATCGGCGTGGCCGTCAGCGTCAGCACGTCGATGTCGGCGCGCATGGCCTTGATGGCCTCCTTGTGGCGCACACCGAAACGGTGTTCCTCGTCGATGATGAGCAGGCCCAGGCGCTTGAACTTGACGGACTCGCTCAGCAGCTTGTGCGTGCCCACGATGATGTCGATCGAGCCGTCTTCCAGCCCCTGCATCGCCGCCTTGATCTCCTTGGCCGAGCGGAAGCGCGACATCTCGGCCACCTTCACCGGCCACTGCGAGAAGCGGTCCGAGATGTTCTGGTAGTGCTGCTCGGCCAGCAGCGTGGTGGGTGCCAGCAGCGCCACCTGTTTGCCGCCCGTCACGGCCACGAAGGCCGCCCGCAGCGCCACCTCGGTCTTGCCGAAACCCACGTCGCCGCACACCAGGCGGTCCATCGGCCGCGGGCTGATCATGTCCTGCACGACGGCGTGGATGGCCGCGCGCTGATCGGGCGTTTCCTCGAAGCCGAAGCTGGCCGCGAAGGCCTCGTAATCCTGCGCCGAGAAGCGGAAGGCAAAGCCCTCGCGCGCTGCACGCCGCGCGTACAGGTTCAGCAACTCGGCCGCGGTGTCGCGCACCTGCTCGGCGGCCTTGCGCTTGGCCTTGTCCCACTGCGGCGAGCCCAGCTTGTGCAGCGGCGCTTCTTCCGGGCTCACGCCGGTGTAGCGGCTGATCAGGTGCAGCTGCGACACGGGCACGTACAGCGTGGCCTTGTCGGCGTACTCCAGGTGCAGGAACTCGGAAGGGCCGTCGCCCAGGTCCAGGTTGATCAGGCCCTGGTAGCGCCCGATGCCGTGGTTGCTGTGCACCACCGGGTCGCCCACGTTCAGCTCGCTCAGGTCCTTGATCAGCGAGTCGACGTCGGTGGCCTGCTCGTTCTTCTTGCGCCGGCGCGTGGTCGGCGTCGCGTCGAACAGCTCCGTCTCGGTGACGAGGTGCAGCGCCCGTTCGCCGTCCTGCCAGATGAAGCCCGCGGCCAGCGGCGCCGCCGTGATTGCATGGCGGTGGTCGCTCTCGGCAAAGGCCTGCAGCGTGTCCAGCGAGGGCAGGTTGATGCGGTGGTCGCGCAGCAACTCCATCAGGCTTTCGCGGCGGCCGGCGCTTTCCGCCACCACCAGCACGCGCGCCGCCGTCTTGTCGATGTGCGATTCGAGCTTGTTCAGCGGGTCCTGCCCGCCGCGCGTCACGGCCAGATCGGGCAGCGGGCGCGCCCAGTCCACCGGCTCGCTGCCGCGCACCACCAGCGTCGCGTGCACATTGGCCAGCGTGAAGAAGTCCTCCACCTTCAGGTACAGGTCTTCCGGCGGCAGGATGGGGCGTTCCGGGTCGTGCTGCAGGAAGCGGTGGCGCTCCTTGGTCTCCGTCCAGAAGCGGCGCAGCGCCTCGTCGATGTCACCGTGCAGCACCAGGGCCGCCTGCTCGCCCAGGTGGCCGAAGAAGGTCGCCGTCTCATCGAAGAACAGCGGCAGGTAGTACTCGATGCCGGCCGTGGCCACGCCGTTGCCGATGTCCTTGTAGATGCGGGACTTGGTCGGGTCGCCCTCGATGCGCTCGCGCCAGCGGTTGCGGAACGCGCCGCGCGCCGCCTCGTCCATCGGGAACTCGCGGCCCGGCAGCAAACGCACCTCGGGCACGGGATACAGGCTGCGCTGCGTGTCCGGGTCGAAGGTGCGGATCGAATCGACCTCGTCACCGAACAGGTCCACGCGATACGGCACAGGTGAGCCCATCGGGTAGAGGTCGATCAGGCCGCCGCGCACCGCGTACTCGCCCGGCGACACGACCTGGCTGACGTGGTTGTAGCCCGCCAGCGTCAGCTGCGACTTCAGCGCGGCCTCATCCAGCTTCTGCTTCTGCTTGAAGTGGAAGGTGTAGGCCGCCAGGAAGGAGGGCGGCGCCAGGCGCGTCAGCGCGGTGGTGGCCGGCAGCAGCACCACATCGACGCCGGTCTCGGCACCCACGCCCTGCTGGATCTTCCACAGCGTGGCCAGCCGTTCCGAGATCAGATCCTGATGTGGCGAGAAGGTGTCATAGGGCAGCGTTTCCCAGTCGGGGAAGACGCTGCAGCGCAACTCGGGCGCGAAGAACGCCATCTCGTCGAGCAGGCGCTGCGTGTCGGCCGGATCGGCCGTGATCACGCAGGTCAGCTGGCGCTGCGCCTTGCGCCCCTGGGCGTACTGCGCCAGCAACAGCGCGTCGGCCGAGCCGGGCGGGCGGGGCAGGGTGTAGCGTTTGCCGGGGGCGATGGAGGGCAGGGGCAGCTTGGGCAACATGGCGCGCAACAATGACAAAGCGCCCGAACCAGACACTGGTGCGGGCGTGATGGCGCGATTTTAGGCCGCTCCGTCAGCCCCGCGCGGCGCGAAGGCCATGGCCCGGCCGGCGTCTCGCGTTTGACGCCATCGCCGAGCTTGCCGGTGCCATTCGCGTTCCCGCCCGGCGGTCTTCCAGGACAATGGCGTCATGTTTGCCGTGACACCCGATCCGACCTTCCGCCCCCGCTGTTTTGCCATCGTCCCCTGTGCCGGGGTGGGAGAGCGTGCCGCGGCCGGTGGGCCCAAGCAATACCACCCGGTGGCCGGGCAGGCCCTGGTGGCGCACACCCTGTCGGCGCTCGCCCGCGTGGCCCGGCTCGATGCCACGCTCGTCGTGCTGTCTCCGTCGGATGAACAGTTCGAGCGCCACGCCCCCGACTTTCGCGGCGAGCGCGCGTGGGTTGCGCGTGTCGGTGGCGCGACGCGGGCGGACAGCGTGCTCAACGGCATGGCCGAACTGGTGGCCCGCGGTGCCCAGCCGCACGATTGGGTGCTGGTGCACGACGCGGCGCGCTGCCTGCTCGAGCCGGCCTGGGTCGATCAACTGATGACCGAGTGCGAAGACGACGAGGTTGGCGGCCTCTTGGCGCTGCCCCTGGCCGACACCCTCAAGGCCGGTGCGCCGGGACCGGATGGCGAGGTGCGCGCCACGACCACGGTCGACCGGCGTGGCAAGTGGGCCGCTCAGACACCGCAGGTGTTCCGACTTGGCCTGCTGCAGCCTGCCTTGCGCACCGCGCTGGCCGATCCGGCGACGGCGGCAGCCATCACCGACGAAGCCAGCGCCATCGAGGCGCTGGGCCACCAGCCGCGCCTCGTGGTGGGCAACTACGAGAACATCAAGGTGACGTGGCCGGGCGACTTCTCCCTGGCCGAGCGCCTGCTGCGCACACGGACCTAAGCCCCGTGCCGCCCCAGGGTGCTTTACCAGGGTCTTACCAGGACGCTTCCTGCTCCGGCGTGGCCTTGATGCGGTGGATCGACAGGTCGGCGCCTTCGAACTCTTCCTCCTGGCTCAGCCGCAGGCCGGCGACCTTGTTCAGCACGCCATAGACCAGCCCCCCGGTCACCAGCGCGTACAGCACCACGATCACCGTTCCCAGGATCTGCGTGCCCAGGCTCACCCCGCCAATGCCGCCCAGCGCTTGCTGACCAAAAATGCCTGCGGCGATGCCACCCCATGCGCCGCACAGGCCGTGCAGCGGCCACACACCCAGCACGTCGTCGATCTTCCAGCGGTTCTGCACCAGGGTGAACATGAGCACGAAGATCGCCCCGGCGACGGCGCCGACGACGAGGGCGCCAGCCGGGTGCATGATGTCCGAGCCTGCGCACACGGCCACCAGTCCGGCCAGCGGGCCGTTGTAGGCGAAGCCCGGGTCGTTCTTGCCCATCAGCACCGCCACCAGCGTGCCGCCCACCAGGGCCATCAGCGAGTTCACCGCCACCAGGCCCGAAATCTTGTCGATCGTCTGGGCGCTCATCACATTGAAGCCGAACCAGCCCACGGCCAGGATCCACGAGCCCAGCGCCAGAAAGGGAATGCTGGACGGCGGGTGGGCCGACATCGCACCGTCCTTGCGATAGCGGTTGCGCCGGGCGCCAAGAATCAGCACGGCCGGCAGCGCGATCCAGCCACCGAAGGCGTGCACCACCACCGAGCCGGCGAAGTCGTGCATTTGCGCGCCCGTCACTGCCTGCAGCCAGTCTTCGAAGCCCAGCCGGTTGTTCCACACTGCGCCCTCGACCAGCGGATAGAACACGCCCACGATCACCGCCGTGGCCACCAGCTGCGGTCCGAACTTTGCCCGTTCCGCAATGCCGCCGGAGATGATGGCCGGGATGGCCGCGGCAAAGGTCAGCAGGAAGAAGAACTTCACCAGCGCGTAGCCGTTGTTCTGCGCCAGCGCATCGGCACCCGTCAGGAAGTCGACGCCGTAGGCCACGGTGTACCCCACGAAGAAGTACACCAGGGTCGACACGCAGAAGTCGACCAGGATCTTGACCAGGGCGTTGACCTGATTCTTGTGGCGCACGGTGCCCAGCTCCAGAAAGGCGAAGCCCGCGTGCATGGCCAGCACCATCACGGCGCCCAGAAGAATGAACAGCGCGTCGGCGCCTTGTTTGAGTTGTTCCATCGTTCGACTTTTCGAAAAGAACGAATGGCGCACCGACATGGTTCCTGGTGCGCCATCATGGTTGGATTCGCACCAAATAAAGCAACTTCGATGCCTGATTTTGAGGCGTCGGCGCCGGCGTGGTGCGGCCGGTTCGCACCATGTAAGTGCGTCGCCGGCAGGCGCGGGATGCCCGGGGCACCAACCTTGTCCCGCACGTGGCCTACGCACTTCCGTGGTGCGTTATCTGCGCTGCGTTGCCGCGAGGCCTCCGCCCTGCCTCGAGAGACAATCCGGTTCTTTCAGACTGCACACACCGGCAAATCCGCATGACCTTGCCCCTTTTGCGCGTCGGCGAAGGCTGGGACACCCACGCCCTCGTCACGGGCCGCCCACTGATCCTGGGCGGCGTCCTCATCCCTCACACCC
>JAJUHM010000269.1 GCA_029279925.1 Aquabacterium olei | reverse complement strand
GCCAGCCATCGGGCATCGAAGCCCAGATGCCACTGGCCCCGCACATGCATCAGCGGCACACCCGGTGCGCCTTGTGCTTCGAAGCGGGTGCGGCAGGATGGCGTCGTGTCCACATTGCACTCGCGCCAGCTGATGTCGTGGCGGTCCAGCCAGTAGCGCGCCTGCGCGCAATACGGGCAGGTCTGCGTGGTGAACATCTCGATCTCGCCGGGTGCCGCGCCGGATCTCACCGTCTGCGCGATGTCACGGTCGCGCCACCGCGACCAGCCTTCGGACGCCCCGGCGACCACCGCCAGCAACACCAGCAGACTCAGCCAGTTCTTGCGGCGAGGGCGGGTGTTCTGAGGGGGCGAAGCGTCGGGCTGCATCATGGTCAGGGCTGTTTGGGGGCGGCTTTCTGGCCGATCTTGCTTTCCTGGCCTTGAAGCAGCTTGCGGATGTTGGCCGCATGGCGCCAGATCAGCAGGGCACTCATCAGGATGACCCCGGCCGTCATCGGGCTTTGACCCCAGCCCCAAACCTGGATGGCGGGGGCGGCCACGGCCGCGATCAGCGCGGCGAGCGACGAGTAGCGGGTGAGTGCGGCCACGCCGAGCCACACCAGCAGCACGAGGCCGCCCAGTCCGGGCGCAAAACCCAGGAGCACGCCGGCCGCCGTCGCCACGCCCTTGCCGCCGACAAAGCGGAAGAACACGGGCCACAGATGGCCGATGAAGGCCGCCAGGCCCACCACCGTCACGACCAGGGTGTCCAGGCCCAGTTGCTGCGCGACCACCACGGGCACATAGCCCTTCAGGGCGTCGAACAGCAGGGTCAGAATGGCCGCCCCCTTGTTGCCAGAGCGCAGCACGTTCGTGGCGCCGGGGTTGCCCGAGCCATAGGTTCGGGGGTCGGCCAGGCCGAACAGGCGGCTGACGATGACGGCAAGGGACAGGGAGCCGATCAGGTAGGCCACCACGGCGCCGAGGGCGCACAACAGGCTGGGATCGAGGCTGGCGAGGTTCATTCCGGAGAGAGACGATGGCAACAGGGCGCCAGTGTAGTGGGTTGACCCCGTGGACTGACGCCCCGGCGCCCCATCATTGCGGGGCGCCGGGGTTTGCTCTGCCTCTCGAAGCGGGCTCGCCGCCCGCACAATCCCGCTTTGCAGTTGAAACGACGAACCACACCAGACACCGGGAGCCCTCACCATGATCACCTACGACAAGCGGCCCTTGTGGCGAAGGAGTGGCGTGTGGGTGGCCGGGATGGGGTTGTGCATGGCCGTCGGGGCCTGGTGGTGGTCGGGGCACGAGGCTGAACGCGAGACGGTGGCGCCCGTGCCGCCCGCCCGCTCCCCGCTGGCGGACGCACCCCAGACGCTGTCGCCGGCGGTGCTGAGCCCGCCTCCTGTCGGTGCGGATGGCCGTCCGGCCGATTTCACCGCCGCGGAATGGTCTGCCTTGAAGGACGCCATGGCCGAGTCCGCCAACCCGCAGGCCGAACTCCAGCGCGTTGTGGCTTACCTGCGGTTTCAGCGCGGTTTCGAACAATGGCAGGCCATGCAGGATCAGCCCGATGTGGCCGCCCGGCAGCGCCTGGGGCGCGGCTTGGTGGCGCAACTGCCGGACCGCGTCCAGCAGGGTGAGGTGACGCTGGGCGAGGCCATGATGCTCGGTACCGCGATCTGGGCGGACCTGGAAGACAGCGAAGCCCCACGCAAGGCGCAGCTCGATGCCCTGAAAGCCCGGCTCGAGGCCGCCGTGCCCGTGCCGGACGCCGAGCAGCAGGCGCGCGAGGCCGCTTTGCTGGCCGAATACAAGCGCAGGGAGGCCGCCATCGTGGCCGACTGGCAGGCCCGCCCGGCCGCGGAGCGCAGCCAGGCTCGGCTGGAAGAGGCACTGGAGGGTGCCCGGCGCGCGGTCTACGGCGGGCGAGATCGTTGACCGAGAGACGGGGCGAGGCTCCCCGTTGTTGCGCCGCCGCAGACCGGCGCGTGGCCCGATAGAATGCCTCGCACATGTCTGCCCCTCTCCTGACCTCGCGCCGCCTCGTCTGGCTGACCATCGGGTTCGTGCTGGCGGTGCTGCTGTGGTGGCATGCCGCCATCGTCGCGCCCTTCCTGCTGAGCCTGGTGCTGGCCTACGTGCTGCAGCCGGCCGTCCTGCGCCTGCAGCGGTGGCGGGTGCCGCGCGCCCTGGCCATCGGCCTGTGCCTGCTGGCGGTGCTTCTGCTGGCCGCCACGGTGTTCGTGCTGCTGGTGCCCATCGTCTCCAAGCTCACGCCCATGCTGCGCGAGCAGCTGCCGGATCTGCTCGTGGGCGTCTGGGGGCGCGTCGTGCCCTGGCTGTCCCAGTTCGGACTCAGCGTGCCAGCCACGGCGGACGAGCTCAAGGACTGGCTCGTCGCCTTCATGCAGGACCACGTCAGCCAGTGGGGCGGGGCCATCTGGAAGTCGGTGCTGGCCGGCGGCGGCGGCCTGATGTCGGTGTTCGGCATGGCCCTGCTGGTGCCCATGCTGGCGTTCTACTGGCTGCTTGATTGGGAGCGCCTGGGGCGCCAGTGGAGCAGGCTGGTGCCGCCGCGCTGGCGCGCACCCGGCCGAGCCGTGATGGCCGAATGCGATGAGCTTTTCGGGCAGTACCTGCGCGGACAGCTGTTGGTGATGGGCGTGCTGGCCGTGTACTACAGCGTCGGCCTCTCGGCTTTCGGCTTCAGCCTGGCGCTGCCCATTGGCGTGTTCACCGGGCTCGCCGTCTGCATTCCCTATCTGGGCTTTGGTCTGGGCATGATCCTGGCGTTGCTGGCCGGGCTGCTGCAGTTCGGCGCGGGCGAGCAAGGTGTGTGGTGGCCGCTGGTGGCGGTCGCTGTGGTCTACGGGCTGGGGCAGGTGGTCGAAAGCTTCTTCCTCACGCCCCGCCTCGTCGGCGAGCGCATCGGGCTGCACCCCCTGGGGGTGATCTTCGCGCTGATGCTGTTCGGGCAATGGATGGGCTTCTGGGGCCTGCTGATTGCGCTGCCCGTCTCGGCGCTGATGATGGTGCTGGGGCGCCGTGCCCTCCTGGCCTGGCAGGCGTCGCGCCTGTACCAGGCTGATTGATCCGGTCTGTCTGTTGTCAACATGAGTCACCTGGACTCGCTGCTGAGTCGTTCCGCGGGCGTGCAGCCCATGCGCCAGATCCCGCTGGACCTGGGGCCTGCCATCGTCCACTCCCTCGATGACTTCGTCGAGGGTGCCAATGCCGATCTGCTGGGCTGGCTGCGTGCCTGGCCGGCCGTGAGCGGCCCGGTGTCACCGGCCTACCTCTGGGGCCCGTCCGGCTCCGGCAAGACCCACCTCATGCGGGCCATGGTCGAGCACGCCCTGGGCAAGGGGCTGGGCGTCGTGTGGCTCAATGCCCAGACCTGCCAGATGTGGGATGCGGCCGACCCGCTGTCGCCCACGCTGGCCCTGATCGACGAATGTGAGCAGCTCGATGCCGACCACCAGCATCTGGCCTTCAACCTCTTCATCGAGTCCGCCAGCCCGTCGAGCCCGACCGAGACCGGGCCGCTGTTCATCATGGCGGCCGGCAGCGTGCCGCCGGTGGACCTGCCCGTGCGCGATGACCTGCGCACCCGCCTGGGCTGGGGGCTGATCTTTGCGTTGCATCCGCTCGATGAAGCCGGCGTCCGCGATGCCCTGCAGCGCGAGGCCACCCGCCGCGGCATGGCGCTGGGTGAGGGCGTCCTGTCCTACCTGCTCACGCGCCACAGCCGCGACCTGGGCTTTCTGATGAACCTGCTCGACCGGCTCGACCGCTATGCGCTGGCCGAGCACCGCCTGATCACCGTGCCCCTGCTCAAGCAGATGCTGGCCGTGGAGACCCCATGAACCTTGCGCTATTCGACCTCGACCACACCCTGCTGCCGCTCGACTCCGACCACGAGTTCGGCGAGTTCCTCATCCGCCACGAGCTGGCCGACGGCGTGACCTACCGGGCGCGCAACAACGCCTTCTACGAGCAGTACTGCAACGGCACCCTGGTCCTGGACGAGTACATCGCCTTCACCACCAGCATCTGGCGCGAACTGGATGCCGAGGCCCAGTCCGCCCTGCAACAGACCTTCATGGAAGAGGTGATCCTGCCGGCCATCCACCCGCAGGCGGTCGAGCTGATCGAACGCCACCGCGCGCAGGGTGACCTGCTCGCCATCGTCACCGCCACCAACGAGTTCGTGACCCGCCCGATTGCCGACGCCTTCAACGTCGACGACCTGCTGGCCGTGCGCCTGGTGCGCGACGCCGGCGGGCGCGTCACCGGCCAGATCGACGGCGTGCCATCTTTCCGTGAAGGCAAGATCACACGTGTGGAACAATGGCTGTCGGAGAAGGGACGACGGCTGAGCGACTTCGAGCGCGTCAGCTTCTACAGCGACTCCCCCAACGACCTGCCCCTGCTGGAGCGCGCCAACGACCCGGTGGCCACCAATCCCAGCCCCGCGCTGGAGACCGTGGCCCGTGAACGCGGCTGGCGCATCCTTCGACTGTTCGCATGATCAAGAGCCTGATAGACAAGATACTCGGCAAGAAGCCCCCCCGCCAGCGCGCTGCCGCGCCGGGCGCCAAGGCCGCCAAGCCCCCGCGCATCCCGGTGGGCAAGCGCGTGGACGTGCCCGCCAGCGAGCACGGGATCGACCCCAGCCTGGTGGACGAACGGGCCCGCAAGGTGGTCGAGACGCTGCAGGACGCCGGCTACGAGGCCTACATCGTCGGCGGCGCGGTGCGTGACCTGATCCTGGGCATGCGCCCCAAGGACTTCGACGTGGCCACCAACGCCACGCCCGAGCAGGTCAAGGCGCTGTTCCGTCGCGCCTTCATCATCGGACGGCGCTTCCGCATCGTGCACGTGGTGTACGGCCGTGGCCGCGAGCACGAGGTCATCGAGGTCTCCACCTTCCGTGCCTACCTCGACGCAGCCGCTGCCGAGCAGGTGCAGGGCAACGAGAAGACGTCGAAGTCCCAGCTTGCCGACAAGAGCCACGTGGTGGATGCCAGCGGTCGGGTGCTGCGCGACAACGTCTGGGGCCCCCAGATCGAGGACGCCGCGCGCCG
>JAJUHM010000268.1 GCA_029279925.1 Aquabacterium olei | reverse complement strand
GATCGCCTCGGGAGTGAGCATGGCCTCGGCCGCAGGCATACCCCAGTCTTCGAGCTCGGCCAGGCGCCACACCTGCCAGTCGGCATCGGTGATGCCCTTGGACAGCAGGATGCGATGGTCGAGCGGGTCGAGCTTGGCCGGCGCGTCGACCTCGCGCACTAGGTGCCCCAGGCTCGACATCATCGTGGTGCCGAAGGCGCGGCGCCGGGCCTCGGTGATGGCGTTGTTGCCCGAAACGCGCATCTGAAAGGTCGCGAGCTTGCTGGCCAGCGTGTTGCGCATGCTCTCGTCGCCGAAGCGATTGAGCGTGCTGATCATCGATTGCAGGCCCAGGCCGGCGCGCTGCGCGAGGCGCTTCTCGGTGGCATTGGTGGGGTCCAGCGTGGCAAGTTGCGCCCGGAACAGCTGCATCTGGTCCAGATTGTTGACGTGGGCGGTCATGCGCATGGTGGCCTCGTCCGGCAAGGACGAGATGGGCACAGAGCCCAGGCGGCTGGCCACCAGCCACTTGCGCAGGCTGTCGAACCCGCGCGCCAGGCGCTCGTCGGCCACTGGCAGGGTCTTGCCGCTGATGGCGTTGAAGAGGTTGTCCAGGCTCACCAGCTCCTTCGCGACCTTGCCCTTGCGCGTGGGGTCCGCCATGACGGCCTCGCGCTGGGCGACATCGCGGAACAGCCTGTAGGCATGCTCGGGGTTCGGCCCGAGCGTCTCCACCATGGCGATGCTGTCGGCCATGCCTCGGATGTGGTCGGTCAGCACCTCGTAGAGGGACTTCTCGCCGAACTCGGCCTGATAGGCCAGGAAGTCTTCGGCGGACTTGAAGTGCAGGACGCGCGCCTCGCTATGGGCGTTGGCCTCCATGCCGCGCGCTCGCGGTGCGCCGGGCTCGATCTTGTTGATGCCACCTGTGGCGACGGTTTCCCAGACGCCGTGCAGCATGCCGAGCACCTGCTGGTCGGTCATGGGGCTGCCGTCGTCATTGACGTAGCGGCGGCGGTCTAGCGCTGGCAGCACTTGCTCTGCCCACGCGTCCCGGCCGGCAGCCGCCACCCGCCGCTGTGAATGGTGGTGCGGCATGCCCCAGTCCTCCAGCTTGCCAACCTTGCCGCCTGCCCGATTGAAGCGCTGCAGGAGGGAATCGGCCACGGTCTTGAACTCGCGCGCGCCGGCCTGGGCGTCGGGCACCCCGGTGTCCTCGCCGAACAACTCGCGCACCAGCGTGCGCACGCCCTCCGGGTTCTCCAAGAGACCGAAGAAACGCGGGTTCGTGGCCTCCAGCGTGCCCAGCATCTGGCTGAAAGCCTCGGCTTCGATGGCTTCGGCGCGGCTTTCCACCGACAGCGTGCTGCCCTTGGCATCGGCATGGAAGGCCAGCAGATGGCGCAGCCCGGTGATCTTGTCGGCGCCGAAAGCTTCGAGGGTCTTCTCGACCTGGGCATGCTTGAGTACCGCCAGCGCCTCGCGCCGGGCCTTGAGCGCCTTCTCACCGAGGAAGGCCGCCCGCGCGCGGTTGGCGGCCTCAAGCAAACGCTCGTCGGCGGAAAGCTTGAGCATCTCGGGGTCTGTGGCCATGCGGCGCAACTCGCGGCGGATGCCGTCCTCGATGGCCTTGATCTCTGGCGCGCTCATCTCGCGGCCCACGGCCTGGATGACGGCCTTGATGCACTCGTCTTTCATGGGATCAGCTCCTGAGGAAGCAATGGGCGGCAGCCTGGAAGGCGCGGGCGTCCTGTTCGGCCTGGGCTCGCTCAGCCTCGGCACGTGCGAGCAGCTCGGCCGCAGGGACTTCGGTGCCGTCTTCGAGGGCCACCAGCATGTCGGGGCGTTCGGCCACGACCTCGGCGGCGGCGGCCACGGCAGGGTCACGGCCTTGAGCAACAGACGCTGCTGCATCAGCGGTGTGTGCCGGCGCGACTGAGTTGCGGAGGTCCTTGGTGGCCCAGACGGGTTCGGTGCGGCCTGGGGCCGGCGGCTGAGGCCGGCTCACGGCGTCCCGGGCTGGCGACTTGCGCGCGTAGACCACTGACCCGTCAGGCTGTGGTCTGGCCTCGAACTCATCGAGCGCACGCCTGGCCAGACCGCGCAGCTCCTGGGGCTTGAAGCCGGCGGGCACGGTGAACGAATCGACAGCCCGAGGCGCCACCATGTCCGTGCGGTACTCCCGGCCTACCCCTGGGCCCGTCGCCGGCTTCGTGTGCTCGGCACCGGACAAGCTGCCCTCCCGGAAAACGACCTGCACACCCTTGTTCTCGCCCTGGCCGATGGCCAGATCCGGCGTGTCCGCGACGAAGAGTTGGCGTACGTGGGCGCGGAGGTCGTCCATGAGCAAATCGCTCAGCCCCTCGAGGGAGGTCTCCCGATACAGCTGGCGGCCCGGTGCTATCTCGCGCGGCTCAACGACAACAGGACCGGCCGCGATGGGCTGCATGTCAGTCACGCGGGGCAGCGCTGGGGCAGCGACCTGCACCACCGCGCGCTCGAAATCGGGGGGGATGCTTGCGGGCAGGCGCTCCAGCTCCGCAAGCGTGGAGCTTTCGACGCCGTCAGGGCTTTCAGCCGGCCTGACCACGTCTCTTGCAAGGGAGCCGCCCAGGGCGTCGCGCTCTGATGCCTTGGGCTCCATGCCCATGGCATACCCTTCTCGCAGCGGAGGCAGTGCCGGGCCGGCAGGGGCCGCGCCACGCGTGACCACCGGCCGCCCGGCCAAGGCCGCGCCCACGCCCTCCCTCATGACCGCATCGGGATAAGGCTGCACGCCGTTCTCGTGACGCACGATGGCGGCCGCAAGTCGCTGCAAGGTGCCAGGGTCACGCAGATCGAGCTTCGCCGTGGGTTCGATTCCCATCACCTTGGATACCGCTTTGGCGTAAGCCGCGGTGTCGTTCTCGCCCGGTGGCGCCCAGCGGCGCACGATCCCATCAACAGTGTTCAGGCCATGCTTATCCTGATAGGTCAGGAGCGTGCGAGCCAACGCCCGTATCCCGGCTTCTGGCGTCTCGAAAGTGGCAAAGCGGCCATCACTGCCGGTCTGGCCCTCCCACCGGTCTGCGGTGGCCATCGCGTTGCCCGGGTTGTTGTTTCGCAATCCGCGCGTCGCACCAGAGGCAAGGGCGGATGCCGGAGATGGATCCGGCAGGAGATCAGCGACGTGCATCTGCAGTTCAGCAGCCGCGTCTTCTTGCTGTCCACGGCCCGGGCGCACAAAGGCGCTGTCCGCCAGGGCTTCCCCAACATTCACCGGCTCATTGGCCAGCGCCTGGCGCAGTGCCGCGCCGAATGCCTGATTGTGAGCACTCATGCTGCGCGCGTCGGCTGGAACACCCGGCGCTGCATCGATGGCGCGGTGGCGAGTTGCTTTGGTCGCGAGCGCTGCGTCAATCGCATGCTGTCCTTTGGCAGATGCCCGCATCTCCAGCGCAGAAACAGTGCCCGAAATCAGGGCGCCCAGTACGCCCTCTGCCAACACCGTTTGGGTATCGAATGGCTCCAGCATCGCAGCCTGGTCGGGGTAGCCGGCTCGCAGCAGCACCTCCTTTGAGGTTCCTCTGTCCAGCACACCGGTTGCTACGCTGGCGCCCGCGCCGAACCCCAGGTTCTGCACGACTGTCCCGGCCCCTCGGCTTACAGCCGACTTGCCGAGCGTCACCGGTGCCTTGATGCCAACGAACGTGGTGGCTCCCGAAACGGCACCCACGAGGGTCGAAGTGTTCGTGTCCACGCCCTTCTGCATGAGTTCATCCCGGCGCGCGTAACCCTCCAGCGCCGCGGCCCCTTCTGGCGTGTACAAGACTGCCGAGGCACCGAGATCGAGAAACCCACCGAGCACCTGGCCAGCGAAGCCGGTGGTGGCTGGGTCAGGCTGCAGTTCGGCGAGGGCTTGCCTGTTGCGTTGCTGCTGGTCCGTAAGCCACGCATCGAGAGAGGTGCCCAGTGCCCTGTCAACCACTCGCGCCGGCCCTCGCAGCGCCGGGGTGGCGGCGTCACCAAGGAGGAGCGCCGGCTTTGCGACGGCCCCGCGGTAGAGGCCTTTTGCTGTGGCGGGGATGGTGCCTGAGAAGAAGCCGGGTTCAAGCCCGGCTCCGAACGGGACACCATCGCGAGCGGCGCGTGCATCGATCTCGTCGGCACCCCGGTCGTCGAGTTCAAAGCTCATGGCTTTCCTTTCGGGATCAGGTCGGTGTTGCTCCGGTAACGCGAGCCGCTGAAGGGCCGAGGTTCGAGGTCAAGCACCAGAGGCGTTCCGCGCTTGGGATCAATGACTGGCAGGCCACCGAGCGTCAGGACGAACTGGCCATCTCGCCGATAGTTCACGAGGCCGTAGTGATCGAACATCGCCGCCTGTGCGGGAGGCAGGCCGCGGTCCTTGGCCTCTGCATTGAACTGCTCGCGCACCTTGATCTGAAAGTCGTCGGCTGACATGCCGAGCGGCGCGCGGACGTGCCCTTGGCCGTTGAAGTCGACGACTGCGCCCATGGTGGCCGTCACTGCCTGCTTCGCGAGCTTGGCGTCGACGTCGGAGGGCGTGCTCGCCGTGCGCCCCAGCTCGGCCGCTCTGCCGACGTACCAGGCGTAAGCTGCCTGCAGATCGCCTTCCTGGGCGCCAGGGCGGCCCCGGTAGAGGTCGCCCACCGCGTCCGCGAAAGTCGCTGCGAACGCATCGCGCGATGGTGCGAAGAGAGACCGCGCCTGACCGTCCTCACCCTTCTGCGCCCTGGTCTTGTTGAGGATGCCCTCGCCGACGAGCATGGTCTCTGCCACCCGGGCACTCGACACGCGCAGATCATCGCTCACGAGGTTGCGCTCCAACATGACGGTCTTGCCAGATGCAGCCAGGATCCCGGCACGTGCCCTCACCGGCGAGTCTGGTGCGATCTGCTGCATCACCGCCTTGTAGCTGTCGTCATCGTCGATGGCAGCCCTAAGCGCCCCGAATAGCTGCACGGACTCGGAGGGGGCCGCACGGTTCAGGACGGCTACCAGCGTCTGCTGCTCCTGCGGCAGCAGCGGCTGCCGGCCCACCCGCCCGCCGAACTGCTTTGCCATCGCCTGGAGCGTTGTCGTTCTGTCGGCGAACAGCTGGGCGGCTCGATGG
>JAJUHM010000267.1 GCA_029279925.1 Aquabacterium olei | reverse complement strand
GCCGCGTCGGGCCTGATGGACCGCGACACCGTGCAGTTCATCCTGCTGGTAGTCGGCCTGAGCCTGTTCGTGACCCCGATGCTGGCGCGCTGGGGCGCCATGGCCGGCGAGGCGCTGGACGCCCGTCTGCGTGGCCCGCGCGACACCACCGTTGTCGACGAGGCCCAGGTGTCGCACGGCCATGTCGTCATCGCCGGCTTCGGCCGGGTGGGCCGTCTGGCCGGGGATGTGCTGAGCCGCCAGGGGGTGCCCTGGATTGCGGTCGAGCACGACGCGGCCCGCGTGGCGCAATGGCGCGGCGAGGGGCGGCCGGTGTACTACGGCAACGCGGCCCGCCCCGAAATGCTGCAGAAGCTGCATGTCGACCGGGCGGCCGTCGTCATGGTCACCATGGACCAGCCTGCCGCCGCACTGCATGCGGTGCAGGCCTTGCGCAGCGCCTGCCCGCACGTGCCGGTGGTGGCCCGCAGCCGCGACGAAGGCCATGCCCGTGAACTGCTCGAGGCCGGTGCCAGCGTGGTCGTGCCCGAGGCCGTCGAGGCCGGTCTGCAGCTCACCGCGTCGGCATTGCACGCGCTGGGCGTGCCGGAGTCGGCCGTGGCCCACACGATCGACCTCGAGCGCGGCGCGCGCAAGGCGCTCTGAGGCGCGCTTCCGCCGGCCGACGACAGGCGTGTAGGGCCAGCCCTACAGGGAAATCACGGGCGCCGTGATGGCGCCCGACCGGCCCGCTTTCTACAGTGGGACATCGCTGACCGCAAGGAGCCCCGATGTCCCGCTACTTCGATCCGTTCGACGCCGACCGTCCGCTGCGCCTGCACTGCGCCTGCGGCGGCGCCCACAGTCCCGCAGAACACGAGGCCGCGATGGCCGCCCAGGCCGGTCGCGATGCCGCCGTGCAGACGCTGCAGGCGCGCAGCGAAAGCGAGGACTTCGAGCAGCACTCGCGCGAGTTCATCGAAGCCAGCCTGATGAAGGCCCTGTTCCCGCAGGATGCCGTGCGCCGCCGTTTCCTGCGCGCCGTCGGCAAGGGCACGGCCATGGCCGCGCTCTCGAGCGTGCTGCCCACCGCCAGCCTGCAGGCCATGGCCCAGGAGGCCGCGCCGCTCGAGAAGAAGGAACTCAAGATCGGCTTCATCCCCATCACCTGCGCCACGCCGCTGATCATGGCCCACCCGCTGGGCTTCTACAAGAAGCAGGGGCTGGACGTGCAGGTGGTCAAGACGGCCGGCTGGGCGCTGATCCGCGACAAGATGCTCAACAAGGAGTACGACGCCACGCACTTCCTGTCGCCGATGCCGCTGTCCATCACCATGGGCCTGGGCTCTACCGCCAAGCCCATGCACGTGGCCACCATCCAGAACACCAACGGCCAGGCCATCACGCTGCACGTCAAGCACAAGGACAAGCGCGATCCCAAGGACTGGAAGGGCTTCAAGTTCGCCGTGCCCTTCGAGTACTCCATGCACAACTTCCTGCTGCGTTACTACGTGGCCGAGCACGGGCTCGATCCGGACAAGGACATCCAGATTCGTGTGGTGCCGCCGCCCGAGATGGTGGCCAACCTGCGCGCCGGCAACATCGACGGCTACCTGGGCCCCGATCCGTTCAACCAGCGTGCCGTGTACGACGAGGTCGGCTTCATCCACCTGCTGACGAAAGAGCTGTGGGATGGCCACCCGTGCTGCGCTTTCGGCACCAGTGCCGAGTTCATCCAGCAGAACCCCAACACCTTCGCCGCGCTGTACCGCGCGGTGCTCACGGCCGCCGCCATGGCCCGCCAGGCCAAGAACCGCGAGCTGATCGCCAAGGTGATTGCGCCCAAGGAATACCTCAACCAGCCCGAAGCCGTGCTGACCCAGGTGCTCACCGGCAAATTCGCCGACGGTCTGGGCAACGTCCGCAACGTGCCCGACCGGGCCGACTTCAACCCCATCCCGTGGCAGTCGATGGCCGTGTGGATGCTCACCCAGATGAAGCGCTGGGGCTACGTCAAGGGCGACGTGAACTACAAGCAGCTGGCCGAGCAGGTCTTCCTGTTGACCGACGCCAAGAAGCAGATGAAGGCCTTGGGCGAAACGGCGCCCGACGGCGCCTACCCCGGCTTCAAGGTCATGGGCAAGGCGTTCGATCCGGCCAAGCCCGACGCCTACATCAACAGCTTCGCCATCAAGCGCACCTGAGGGCCCCGCCATGTCACGATCCCTGCCGTGGTGGCGAGGCGAACGCGCCAAATCCACCGTGCTGTCGGTGCTCATCCTGGCGGTGCTGCTGGGCATCTGGCACGTGGCCACGCTGCCCAAGGTCAGCACCGTCACGCTCACGCCCGAGCGCATCGAGTACCTCAAGCTCATGGGCAAGGACCCGGCCGCCGAAGCCAGTGGCGGCAGTGGCGGGTCGTCGTTCCCCACGCTGCGCCAGATGGGCGAGGTGATCGCTCAGAACCTGAGCGACCCCTTCTACGACAACGGGCCCAACGACAAGGGCATCGGCATCCAGCTGGCGCACTCGCTGGGCCGGGTCGGGCTGGGCTACCTGATTGCCGCGGCCATCGCCATCCCGCTGGGCTTTCTGATCGGCATGTCGCCGCTGGTCTACCGTGCGCTCGATCCCTTCATCCAGGTGCTCAAGCCCATCTCGCCGCTGGCGTGGATGCCGCTGGCGCTCTACACGATCAAGGACTCGGCCATCTCCGGCATCTTCGTCATCTTCATCTGCTCGATCTGGCCGATGCTGATCAACACGGCCTTCGGTGTGGCCAGCGTGCGCAAGGAGTGGCTCAACGTGGCCCGCACGCTGGAGGTGTCGAAGTGGCGCACCGCCATCGAGGTGATCCTGCCGGCCGCGGCCCCCACCATCCTCACCGGCATGCGCATCAGCATGGGCATCGCCTGGTTGGTGATCGTGGCCGCCGAGATGCTGGTGGGCGGCACCGGCATCGGCTACTTCGTGTGGAACGAGTGGAACAACCTCTCCCTGCCCAATGTGATCTTCGCCATCCTGACGATCGGCGTGGTGGGCATGGTGCTGGACGCGGCCTTCGGCCGACTGCAAAAGGCGGTGAGCTATGTCGACTGAGCGCCCCTACCTCCAGGTCGAAGGCCTGGGCAAGGCCTACCCCGGCGCGGCCGAACCCGTGTTCGACAGCGTGAACTTCGGCATCCAGCGCGGCGAGTTCGTCTGCATCATCGGCCACTCGGGCTGCGGCAAGACCACCATCCTCAACGCGCTGGCCGGGCTCGAGCAGGCCTCCGACGGCCACGTCTTCATGGACGGCCGCGAGGTCAATGCGCCGGGGCTGGAGCGCGGCGTGGTCTTCCAGGGCCATGCGCTGATGCCCTGGCTCACGGTGCGCGAGAACATCGCGTTCGCCGTGCGCTCGAAGTGGCCTGACAAGGGCCGCGCCGAGGTTCAGGCCCAGGTCGAGAAGTACGTGCAGCTCGTGGGCCTGGCCCATGCCATCGACAAGAAGCCGTCGCAGCTGTCCGGTGGCATGAAGCAGCGCGTCGGCATCGCGCGGGCGTTTGCCATCGAGCCCAAGATGCTGCTGCTCGACGAGCCCTTCGGCGCGCTGGATGCGCTCACGCGCGGCACCATCCAGGACGAGTTGCTGCGCATCTGCGCGGCCACGCAGCAGACCGTGTTCATGATCACGCACGATGTGGACGAGGCCATTCTGCTGGCCGACAAGATCCTGCTGATGAGCAACGGTCCCCGCGCCCGGGTGGCCGAGATCGTGGTCAACACCCTGCCGCGCGACCGCACCCGCGCGGGCCTGCACCATGATCCGCAGTACTACCCGCTGCGCAACCACCTGGTCGACTTCCTGGTGGACCGTGCCAAGGACCTGAGCCACGGCCGCGCGCCGGCCCACCCGCCGGAGGTGCGCCCCGGCCTGGCCGCCACACCCTCTGCATTTCCGCCCGACACCCAGCCTGCCGGCCTGTGTGCCTGAGCGCGCCGGATGCCACTGACGTGTCCTTCTGATGAGTGCCCCCCCCATGAGCGAGACCCCCTTCACCCGCGCCCCGCTGCCCCCTTTCACCGAAGACACGGCCCGCCTGAAAGTGCAGATGGCCGAAGACGCCTGGAACAGCCGGGACCCCGAGCGCTGCGCGCTGGCCTACACCGAGGACAGCTGGTGGCGCAACCGCAGCGAGTTCTTCCAGGGCCGCGAGGCCATCAAGGCCTTCCTGAAACGCAAGTGGGCGCGCGAGCACCAGTACCGCCTCAAGAAGCGCCTGTTCGCCTTCGAAGGCAACCGCATCGCCGTGTGCTTCGAATACGAGTACCACGACGACAGCGGCCAGTGGTGGCGCGCCTACGGCAACGAGAACTGGACTTTTGACGAGCGCGGCCTCATGGCCCGCCGCGAGGCCAGCATCAACGACGTGGCCATCACCGAGGCCGAACGCCAGTTCCGCTGATGCCGTGGCCACCCTGTCCTGACCCCCATCCCTTTTCCCCCGACCGACACTGCTGAAGGAGCCAACATGAACCGCGAAGACGTGACCGACCTGATCGTCCAGGCCAAAGTGAAGAAGGGCCTCAAGTGGGCCGACGTGGCCACCAAGGTGGGCCTGAGCAAGGAGTGGGTGACCGCCGCCTGCCTGGGCCAGATGACGCTGACCGCCGAGCAGGCTGCCATCATCGGCGACGTGTTCGACCTGCCCGAAGAGGCCCGCCTGTGGCTGCAGGAAGTGCCCTACAAGGGCTCGCTGCCCACCAGTGTGCCCACCGACCCGCTGATCTACCGCTTCTACGAGCTCATCAGCGTGTATGGCACCACCTTCAAGGCGCTGATCCATGAAGAGTTCGGTGACGGCATCATGAGCGCCATCGATTTCAAGATGGACCTGCAGCGTGAAGCGAACCCGGCCGGAGACCGTGTCCAGATCGTCATGTCGGGTAAATTCCTGCCATACAAAACGTACTGACGACAGGGGCTTCGGCGCCGTGCGCCGGGTGTCGGATCGCTGCTACGACAATCCTTGGTCGTCATCCGAACGTCCAGGACCTGAAGGAGCCCCGTTTCATGACAGCCCGCCGCTGTGTCGTCCCCTTGCTCGCCCTCTTGCAGGCCGTCACCCTGGCCGCATC
>JAJUHM010000266.1 GCA_029279925.1 Aquabacterium olei | reverse complement strand
GCGCCGGCCCTCGCGCCACAGCACCCCCGGCTCCCACACCAGGTGCGGGCGGGCGATCTGCAGCAGCGGAATCAGGCGACCGGAACTGCTCGCCACATAGGCGTTGTCGAGCGAGGTGAGGGTCACGCGCTCGGAGGCCGGCGCGCGCACGTCGATGTCGATGAGGCGATCGCCCTCGCGGTACTGCCCCACCGTGGCACCGGACGTGAGCGTGCGCGTCGCCTGGGCGATGGCCTGGGTGGTCACCCCCAGGGCGCGTGCCTTGTCCTGGTCCACCTCCAGCCGAATGGCCTTCACGGACTCGTTCCAGTTGTCGTTGACGCCGCGCATGTCGGGGTGGGCCCGCATCAGCGTCTTGGCCTCTTCCGCCAGGCGACGCAGGGCCACCACATCGTCCCCGACGATGCGGAACTGCACCGGATACGGGACGGGCGGGCCATTGGGCAACAGCTTGACGCGGCCGCGCACTTCCGGGAACTCTTCAGCAAGGATGCGAGGCAGTTCGCGGCGCAGTCGCTCGCGTGCCGTGGTATCCACCGGCAGCACCACGGCCTGGCTGACGTTGCTCTGCGGGAAGATCTGGTCCATCGGCAGGTAGAAGCGCGGCAATCCCGACCCGATCCAGGTGCTCACCGAGCGCACCCCCTCCTCTTTCATCATGCGGGCCTCGAAACGCCGCGCCACGGCATCGGTGGACTCGACGGTGCTGCCTTCGGGCTGCCACAGGTCCACGAGGATCTCGGGGCGGCTCGAGTCCGGGAAGAACTGCTGTTGCACCTTGCCCATGCCGACGAAGCCGAGCATCAGCGCCAGCAGCGTCATGGCGATCGTGAGCCAGCGATGCCGCACGCACCAGGTGACCAGCGCTTTGAAGCGCACGTAAAAAGGACCGTCGTACAGGTCGGCACTGCCCTGCTCCGCCGCCGACACCTTGGGGCGGGTGCGCAGCAGCCACTGGCCCAGGTAGGGCACAAAGTACACGGACACCACCCACGAGATCAGCAGCGCGGCGGCCGTGACGGCGAAGATGGCGAAGGTGTATTCGCCCACCGACGAGCGCGCCATGCCGATGGGCAGAAAACCGGCCGCCGTGATGAGCGTGCCCGTCAGCATGGGCATGGCGGTGATCTCGTAGGCGGCGGTGGCGGCCCGCATCTTGTCGTAGCCCTCCTCCAGCTTGTGCACCATCATCTCGACCGCGATGATGGCGTCGTCGACCAGCAGGCCGAGGGCGATGATCAGCGCACCCAGCGAGATCTTGTGCAGGCCCACGCCCCAATAGAACATGATGAGGAAGGTGACGGCGAGCACCAGCGGGATGGTGATGGCCACGACCAGTCCGGGCCAGACGTCCAGGCGCAGCGGCTTGGTGTGCAGCCCCAGGCTCACGAAGCTGACGGCCAGCACCACGACCACGGCCTCGATCAGCACCTTGATGAACTCGCCGACCGAGTTGGAGACGGCTTCAGGCTGGTTCTGGATCTGTGCCATCTCGATGCCGGCCGGCAACTCGGCCTGGATGGCGGCGGTGGCGGCCTTGAGGTTCTTGCCCAGCGCGATGATGTCGCCACCCTTGGCCATTGACACGCCCAGTGCAATGACCTGCTTGCCCTGATGGCGCACCCGGGTGGCGGGCGGGTTCTCATAGCCCCGGCGCACGGTGGCGATGTCACCCAGCCGGAAGGCCCGGGCGCGGCCGGTCGCGGGGTCCACGACCCGCACCGGCATGTTGCGCAGGTCGTCCACCGAACGGAAGGCGCCGTTCACACGCATCTGGATGTTGCCCGCCTCGCCGGCGTAAAAGCCGCCGCCCTCGACGCCGTTCTGGGCGTTGAGCTGGGCAATGAGCTCCTGCATGTTGATGCGCATCTCGGCCAGACGGCGTTGCGGCACTTCGATGAAGACCTTCTCGGCCTGCACGCCGAAGAGCTCGACCTTGGCCACCCCGGACACCCGCAACAGGCGCGAACGGGTCTGCTCGGCAAACTGGCGCAGCTCTTCTTCCGTGAAGCCATCGGCCGACAGCGCGTAGATCGACCCGTAGACGTCGCCGAACTCGTCATTGAAGAAAGGGCCGTACACGCCGGGCGGCAGGGTGTGGCGCATGTCGCCCACCTTCTTGCGCACCTGATACCAGAGGTTGGGGATCTCCTTGGGCGGTGAAGAGTCCTTCACCTGCATCAGGGTGAACGATTCGCCCGGCTTGGTGTAGGACTGGATCTTGTCGGCGTACGGCACCTCCTGCAGGGTGCGCTCGATCTTGTCGGTGACCTGCTCTGCCACCTCCTGCGCCGTGGCGCCAGGCCAGTAGGCCCGCACCACCATCACCCGGAAGGCGAAGGGCGGATCCTCGTCCTGCCCCAGCTGAAAGTAGGCGGCCAGGCCGAGCAGCATCAGCACGACCATGAGGTAACGGGTCAGTGCCGGGTGCTCGAGCGCCCAGCGGGAAATGTTGAAACGCTGGCTGCCGGCCTCGCCGGCCGTGTCGCGGGAAGAGATGCTCACGGTGTCCTCCGGCGATCAGGAGCGGGACGCGGCGGCCGAGGCCGGCTGCGCGGTAGCTCCGATGCGCCCTTCGTACCGGCGCACCTTCTGCCCGGGACTGAGCACATGCACGCCGGCCGTGACCAGTTCCTGCCCCGGCTGGAGGCCCGCCGAGACGAGGACATGGTCACCGACCACCTCGCCGGTGGTGATCGCAACCGGCTTGACCGTCATCGATTTGCCATCGAGCAGCCAGACCATCGAGCGGCCCTCACGCTCGATCAGTGCCTGAAGGGGGACGCGCAGGCTGTTCTGTGCGCCCACTTGCACGCGCAGGCGCACAGCGGCGGTCTGCCCCAGTTCGAATGCCGACGTCGCACCGACATCGGCCTTGACCTGGTAGGTGCGCGCCTGCGCATCGGCCGCAGCAGCGACCTCTCGGACCACGGCAGGCACCCATTCGGACGCCCCCCAGCGGCGCACCTCGACGCCGCCGGCCTGGCCCTTGAGCCGACGCAGCGTCCCGCCCATGTCCTCGGGGACCTGGAAAACGACGTCACGTGGTCCGTCGTGTGCCAGCACCAGCACCGGCATCCCGGCGCCGACCACCTGTCCTGGCTCGAGCTCGACCCCGGTGATGACGCCCGGCGCATCGGCCAGCAAGGTGGCATACCCAGCCTGGTTGCCCTGTACGCCGGCCTGAGCCTGTGCCTGGTGCAGCGCGGCCTGCGCGGCATCCGTGCTGGCTTGGTGGCGGTCCAGCTCGGCCTGGCTGATGAAACCTTGCGCGCGCAGCTCGGTGAAGCGCTTCAGGTCGGCGACGGCCTGGCGGGCACGGGCCTCGGCGGCGCTCACCGCCGCACGGGCTGCGTCCTGCCCCAGGCGGAGGTCCTGCGCATCCAGTTGCGCGAGCGCCTGCCCCTTGCGGACGGTCTGCCCCAGTTCCACGTGCCGCTGACTGACCTTGCCGCCCACCTGAAAGCCCAGCCGGGATTCGGTCCTGGCGCGGACTTCGGCCGCGAACTCGCGTTCGAGCTGCCCGCCCGATGCACCGATGACCTGGGTGCGGACGGCGCGCACGGCCTCCGGCCCTTCCGGCTGCTTGCTGCACCCGCTCAACACCGCTGTGGCCAAGAGGCTGGCCGAGAGGATCAGAGCGCCGCGGCGCCGCGAGGGACGGAGGATTTTCATGTGCTGGAGGTTCTGGTTGTACGCAGGGCACCCGGCGGCGCGGCATGAGATGGCCACGCAATAACTGACCCGAGAGTCAGTAATGGTGTCAAGGAAAACGAGAAGTGTCAATCGAGCAAGCGCCGTCCTTTGGCGACAATACGCGACCCCGCGAACGACGACGATGTCCCATCCTGACGCACCCCTCTTTCCCCGCCCGGGCAGCAGCCTGGCCTACGCCCACGCATTGGTCCCCGCGACGCGCCGCCCGGCGTCGTCCATCTGGATGAGCTGGTGGCACGAAGTCAGCGCCGTTCCGTACACCGTGAGTGACCCGGCCGTGGGGGAGACCAAGCTGCGATGGTGGTTGCAGCAGATCCACAACGCGGCCCATCACGGGCAGGCCGAACACCCGCTGCTGAAGGCATGGCTGGCTCTGCCTGAAGGCGACCGCGGCATTCGCGACTGGACCGTGTGGACCGGGCAAGTGGAAGCCCTGCTGCAGCTGTTGCAGCAGACGCGCTGGCTGGACCGCCCCACCCTGCTGCGGCATGTGGACGCCAGCACCGGCCTGGCCTGCACCGGCGCCGCACTGGTGCTGGGCGCATCGGACACAGCGGCCACACGCGACGCGACGCGGCGATTGGGCCGCGGACTGCGTCTGGCGCACCAGTTCGCGCGCCTCGGTCAGGACGCGCGCGCCGGCTGGGTGCATGTGCCGATCGACACCCTGCAGGCTCACGGCGTGCGGGCCCATGAGCTGACCCGACCGACCGACACGCCGCCCGCAGGCTGGCCCGGCTTGCTCAACGCCCTGCACGATGAAGCCGTGCAGGCACTGGAGGAAGGTCGGGCAGCGATCCAGGCCCTGCCGACCACGGACCGCAAGGCATGCCGCCCCCTGGTCGCGCTGGCCTTGATGTCGCAGGCACTCGCCCACGAAGTGCGCGACCACGGCACGCGCGTGCTGCACGAGCGCATCGTGCTGACCCCGCTGCGCAAGAGCTGGATCGCACAGCGCGTGCGCTGGGGCTGGCTGGACTGAACTGAAAGCGGAAGGTCGCAGCTCAGGGGTCTCGGGCGAAAGGCGCTGCGAGCGGCTCGCCGACAAACAGCCCCTGTTGAGGCCAGGCGACGCTTTTCCAGTAGGCCTCGATGGCCGTCGCGCCCTGGGAGTAGAACAGCACCAGCCCCTGCGGGTTGGGAAACTTCTGCAGGTGGGCGCAGGGTTCGCTGGTGGTGCCATAGCTGGCCGTCACGCCGGCGTCGATCCAAGACAGCACCGTCATCTGGCCATGCGGCTTGTCGAGCACCCCGCCGAACGAGGTCAGGTGGTCGCCCAGCGCCCCCGGCAGGAAGGACACCGTGTCCAGCCAGTCGACCTGCGTGCGCCCGGTGAGGTAAACCAGCACCCGCTCGTTGTAGCGCAGGGCTTCGGTGCGGTCCAGAAACACCTCCAGGCCG
>JAJUHM010000265.1 GCA_029279925.1 Aquabacterium olei | reverse complement strand
GGTCGTCGGCATGGCGCTGGCGGCTGTTCAGGTGCTCCACCCCGCGTGGGCCGATGGCCGCCTGATTGCCGCGCCAGCCGTGGCCGGCCGTGCCGTCGGCAACCTGCGTCAGCCCAACCACTTCAGCACGCTGCTCGTCTGGTGCTGCTGTGCAGTCATCTGGCTCGGCCAACGCCGTCGCCTGCCTGAAGGCATGAGTGCCGCGCTCGTGGCCCTCTTCATCGGGGGGGTGGTGTGGACCGCCTCGCGTACCGGCATGGTGGGCACGGCCTTTCTGTGCCTGTGGGGTCTGCTGGACCGCAGCCTGCCCCGGACACTGCGTGCGGTTCTGGTGGGTGCCCCGGTGCTGTACGCGGGATGGTGGGGCGTCATGTGGCTGTGGTCGCATACCGACGGCAGCGTGGCCTTCGCCGCCGAGGCCCGCCTGCACGACGGCAGCGACATCTCGAGTTCGCGCTTCGCCATCTGGGCCAACGTGCTGTCGCTGATCCGGCAGCATCCGTGGACCGGCGTGGGCTATGGCGAGTTCAACATCGCCTGGACCTTCTCCGTCTTCCCTGACCGCCCGGTGGCCTTTTTCGACCACACCCACAACCTGCTCCTGCAATGGGCGGTGGAGTTCGGCGTGCCGATGGCCATGTTGATGACCGGGTTGTGCCTGTGGGCCTTCGTGGCCCTGCTCGGAGGCCGCCGGGGCCCGACAGTCCCGTCCTCGCCCAGCCCCGCGCCCGCCGCAAGCGTCATCGTCGCGCTGGCGGGCCTGCACAGCCTGCTCGAGTACCCGCTGTGGTACAGCTATTTCCTGCTGCCTGCCGCGTTCGCCTTTGGCCTGGGCCTCGGGGCGCGCGAGCGCCAGGAGGATGACCCGGCGCGTGCCGCCGAGGGCGGCGCCGGGTCCGGCCCCTGGTCTCGCACCGTGCTGGTGGGAGGCGTGCTGACCGCGCTCGGCGCGGTGTGGTGCGCACTGGACTACCAGGCCGCCGCCAACATCTACGCCCCACGGGCGGGCGCCGGCCCCCTGGCCCAGCGCATTGCCTTCGGCCAGCGCATGCCCTGGTTCGGCTACCAGGCGGACTACGCAGCCGTCACCACGCCGGATGCCGACGACCCCAGCCTGCCGCCCGAGGCCTTCCGTCGGACGCTCCACAACCTGATCGACGCCCGCCTGATGATCGCGTACGCGCGCTCACTGGCCGAGCACGGCCGGGTCGACGAGGCCCGCTACGTCGTGGCGCGACTGAAGGAGTTCCGCAACAGCATGGCCAAGCCGTTTCTTGCGCCCTGCGACACCGAACCCGAGGACGGCGACGAGGAGTCCTTCCAGTGCCAGCCGCCGTCGCGCGCTTACGGCTGGACGGACGTGCTGCCCTGATCCCGACGCCAGGCACCGGTCTTGCCGCCCTGCTTCTCCAGCAGCCCGACATCGGTGATCAGCATGCCGCGGTCGGCGGCCTTGCACATGTCATAGATGGTGAGCAGGCCGACCTGCACGGCGGTGAGCGCCTCCATCTCGACGCCCGTCGGGCCGACCGTCTGCGCCGTGACCTCGCACCGCACAGCCGGTGGCGACGTCTCGAACTCGAAACGCACGGCCACCCGGGACAGCGAAAGCGGGTGACACAGCGGAATCAGGTCTGCCGTGCGCTTGGCCCCCTGGATGGCGGCGACACGCGCCACGCCCAGCACGTCGCCCTTGCCGGCGCGGCCTTCCTGGATGAGTGCCAGCGTATCGGGCGCCATGCAGATGCGCCCGGACGCCACCGCGACCCGCACGGTGGCCGGCTTGGCTGAAACGTCCACCATGTGGGCCTGGCCCTCGGGATCGAAATGCGTGAGAACGGACATGTCTGACAGGTAAAGAAGCACAAAAGTGACCCCACCGCCCGCCCCCGTTGGGGTGCGGGCGCGGCGGGCGCCATGGCTTCGCAGCATACTGCGCAGTCCACCGGATTCGATGGTGACCATGTTGATGCCACTCCTGCGCTCGTCGAGCCCCAAGCCCACGCCCTCACGCCACGGCGGTCCACGCCATGCCGCCCGGTGGGCTGCCCTGGCCGCCTTGCTGTCGGCCTGCGTCTGGGGCGGCCCGCAGGCGCGCGGCCAAGGCTTCGACGGAAGCCCGCTGCCGGCGCTGGGCGACGCCGTGTCACAGGAGCTTTCGCCGACGGCAGAGCGGCGCCTGGGCGACCGCATCATGCGCAGCCTGCGACGAGACCCGGACGTGATCGACGACCCGCTGATCCAGGCCTACATCGAACAGCAGTGGCGTGGCCTGCTGGTGGCGGCCCGGCTGCGCGGCGAGATCAGCCCGGACCTGGATGCGGCACACGCCTGGTCGTCCTTTCTGGTGCGCGACCGGTCCGTGAACGCCTTCGCCCTGCCCGGCGGCTACATCGGCATCCACCTGGGCCTGATCGCGATGACGAACACGGCCGACGAGCTGGCCTCGGTGCTGGCGCACGAACTCTCGCACGTGACGCAGCGGCACATCGCCCGCATGATCGGCCAGCAGTCGCGCACCTCGTGGGTGAGCATCGCCACGATGATTGCCGGCATCCTGGCGGCCAGCCGCAATGCCCAGGCGGCCCAGGCCCTGATCTATGGCGGCCAGGCAGTGTCGGCGCAGACGCAGCTGAACTTCTCGCGCGACATGGAGCGCGAGGCCGACCGGGTGGGCTTTGGCGTGCTGGCCCAGGCCGGTTACGACACCGCGGGCATGGCGTCGATGTTCGAGATGCTGCAGCAGGCATCGCGGCTGAACGACGACGGCCGCTACCCCTACCTGCGGACCCACCCGCTGACGAGCGAACGCATCGGCGATGCACGCGCCAGACTGGGGCTGGGCAGCGAGCACGCCATCCCGCCGGCCAGCCGACCTGACGGCGAACGCGCCGCCGCACACGCGATGATGGCCGCCCGATCCCGCGTGCTGATGGACACCCGGACGGTCGCGCTGCACGGACTGATGCAGCTGGAGCCTTCCAGCCAGGCCACGGCGCTGCCGCGCGTGGCCCGGCACTACACGGTGATGCTGGCAGCGCAGCGGGGCGGCGCACCGGCGCAGGCGGCCGCCTCGCTGGCCCGGGCGCGGGATGCGGCGCGCGACCTGCCACCGGCCCAGCAGGCTGTCGTGGCCCGTGTGCTGGACCTGGGCGAGGCCGAGAGCCTCTTGATGAGCCGGCAGCCGGCCGCCGCCTTGGCCGCCCTGCAGCGGGCACTCGCCAACGGCGCGACGCTGGACGCCCGGCCGGAGCTGCTGCTGGCCACGCAGATCACGCTGGCCAGCCCGGACGGGCCTGCGCGCCGCGAACAGGCCCTGCGGATGGCCGAACGACTGCAGGCCCAGGTGAGCCGTCAGCCGGACGACGCCACCAGCTGGACGCTGCTGGCCAGCCTCTGGAGCGAACTGGGCCAGCCCTTGCGGGCCGTGCGCGCCGAGGCCGAAGCCGGCGCCGCGCTGGGCGACCTGCCGGGGGCGATCGAGCGGATCCAGGGGGCCCGCAGCCGCTTCCGTCAACCGGATGCCGCCGGCGTGATCGAGCTCAGCGTGATGGACGCGCGCATGAAGGCGTGGATGCGCCAACAGCGCGAGGACATGCAGGAAGGCAGCTGAGGCCCGCGGGCCGGTCTGCCGTTGCGGGGTCAGTACGTCCAGTTCACCGTCAGCAGGGCATGGCGCGGCGCGCCGTGGTAAGCCTGCTCCCAATACAGGCTGTTGATGTACTTCTGGTCGGTCACGTTGCGGACCATCGCCGACACCTTCCAGTTGCGATCGATGCGGTAGCTCACGCCAAGATCCAGCAGAGCCAGGGCATCCTGCCGGACCTGCACGCCCCCGACATCGCGCGACCTGGCGGACTGCCAGCGCAGCCCTGCCGTCGCCCGCAGACGGTCGGTCACATCGTGGCGCAGGCTGAGCGTGGCCCGGTCGCGCGGCAGGAAGGTGCGCGCGTCCTCGCCGTTGGCGTCGTGGATCTGCAAGTGGATGAGGCTCGCGGCCACCTCGAGCCCGGGGACCGGACGCCCGGTGGCCTCAAGCTCGATGCCGCGGCTGCGGGTGTCCTGCGGCTCGTAGACGTTGCGGCCGCCCTGCCAGATCGGGTTGCCCGCCAGGCCGTTCTGCCGGGTCTCGAAGACCGCGGCCTGCAGGCTCAAGGCCCGATCCAGGACGTCGGCCTTCAAGCCAACTTCCGCGTTGCTGCCCTCGACCGGCGCCAGCGGCATGCCGGCCGCATCCGCTTCGGTCTGAGGTTTGTAGATCCGGGTGTAGCTTGCGTACGCCGAGAGCGTGGGGCGCACCTCCCACACGGCCCCCAGATAGGGCGTGAACCGCGTGGCATCGTAGGCATGGGCCACGCCATAGTTGGTGCCGCTCGAGCGCACGCTCACCCACTGAGCGCCCGTCAGCAGCTTCACGGCATCGGCCAGGCTGAAACGGGCGGCACCGTACAGCCCCCGACGCGCTGAATCGAAGTCCGAGCCGTCGTAGGCAGCGTCCATTGCAGGCTTGGCAAAGCGTCCGTCCCAGCCCGACAGGCTGGCTCCCAGATCGGTGTAGCGGAACCCACCATAGCTGGCGTACCCGGAATGCTCGTCCGCTTTTTCCTTGGCCCAGTTGGCGCCCACGACCAGGTCATGACGGCGGCCGCCCAGACTGAAGGGGCCGGAGGCCTGCACGTTCAGCAGGTTCTGCGTGTAGGTGCCGTCGAACGCCGATGGGTAGCCGAACAAGCCGGTGCGGTCATCCCGCTGCGGCGTGCCGAACACATAGAACAGCTCGGAGTCGGTGGTGTTACGGCGGTGGGTCAGCACCGAGCGGAGCTGCCAGCCGTGCCCCATGTCATGGGTCAGCTCGGCCGTCAAGCGACGCTCGCGGTTGTCCCACCAGGCCCAGTCGGCCGCCGTGCTGGCCGACACGGCGTAGTCCGTCTGGGTGTCGTCCGTGTAGGTCATGGGCAAGGCGCCCCACATCGGGCTGCGGGCGTGGCTCTGGCGCTCGAGCCAGCTCAGCGACAGCGTCGTGTTGCGGCTCAGGTCCACGTCCAGCGCCCCGTACAGCGTGTACAGACGCCTGCCGTGGCGATCCAGGTAGCTGTCGCCGTCCTGCGCCGCCCCCACCACCCG
>JAJUHM010000264.1 GCA_029279925.1 Aquabacterium olei | reverse complement strand
GGCCTGCTGGGTGGCCTGATACCAGCGCCCCAGCAGCGCCCGCTCGTCTTCGGTGATCTGCGTGGCGTTGTTCATGGGCATGGCCTTGAGCACCACGGCCTGCTGGTAGATGGCCTGCGCATGGCCTTGAATGGCCTCGGCGCTGTCCAGACGCACACCCTTGTTGGCCAACTGGGCGTTGTGGCACATCGCACAACGCTGGGCCACCACCGCCTGGGCTTGCTCGAACAGCACGGCCTTCGACACCGGCGCCGTGCCGGCTTCTGCACCGGTCGGGCGCGCCGCAGGCGCGGGCGCCAACCACACCGCCACCGCCAGCAACACCGCCACCCCGGCCACCGCCCAACCCCACGGGGCCGGCTTGCCCGCCACCTCGGTCTTGTGGCGCGCCACGAAGAACTGCCGGATCAGGGCACCGGCCAGCATGATCAGCACCAGCACCAGCCAGTTGTGCGGGTGGCTGTACGCCCAGCCGTAGTGGTTGCTCAGCATGGCGAACAGCACCGGCAGCGTGAAGTAGGTGTTGTGAACGCTGCGCTGCTTGCCGCGCAGGCCGTGCACCGGGTCCACAGGCTGCCCGGCCTTCATGGCCGCCACGACCTTGCGCTGCCCTGGAATGATCCAGAAGAAGACGTTGGCGCTCATCGTCGTGGCGATCATGGCACCCACCAGCAGGAAGGCGGCACGACCTGCGAACAACTGGCAGGCCAGCCACGAGGCGAACACGATGACGGCGAACACCGCCGCGCCCACCAGCGCATCGCCTTTCGGCCCGCGCCCCAGCGTGCGACAGATGAGGTCATAAACAAGCCAGAAGCCCGCCAGGAACGCCAGTGCCGTGTGAATGGCGGCCACGGGGCTCCAGTCGTGCACGCTCTTGTCGATCAGAAAGGTACCGGCGTTGAACAGGTACAGCACCGTGAACAGGGCAAAGCCCGTGAGCCAGGTGGAGTAGCTTTCCCAGTAAAACCAGTGCAGGTTCTCGGGCAGGCGGGGTGGCGCGCCCTGGTACTTCTGCGGGTTGTAGAACCCGCCGCCGTGTACGGCCCACAGTTCGCCGCCCACACCCTTGTCGAGCAAGGCCTTGTCGGTGGGCCGGGTCAGCGTGTTGTCGAGCCAGACGAAGTAGAACGAGGAGCCGATCCAGGCGATCGCCACAATCACGTGGGCCCAGCGCAGCAGCAGGTTGGCCCAGTCCAGGGCATAGGTCAGCAGAGGTGAAATGTCCATGGCGTCAGCTGCCGCGGTAGGTGGAGTAGGCCCAGGGGCTGCACAGCAGCGGCACGTGGTAGTGCGCCGTGGCATTCGCGATGCCGAAGTCCAGCGGCACCTTGCTCAGGAAGGGGGTTTCCGGCATGGGCGTGCCGCGCGCGCGGAAGTAGGCTTCCACATCGAAGATCAACCGGTAGTGGCCGGGCTTGAAGTCCTCGCCTTGCAGCAAAGGGCCATCGACCCGCCCGTCGGCGTTGGTCGTGACGCTGCGCAGCAACAGCCAGCGCCCGTCGGCGCAGCCATCGGGCGAGGGCTCGCGCACGTACAACGCGATCGACATGCCGGCCGCCGGCGTGCCGTGGACGGTGTCCAGCACATGGGTGGTGAGTCGGCCCGTGGCCGGGCTGGGGGTGTCGCTCATGGAGTCATCCTGGCACGGGGTGTGCCTGTTTCATCGATCATGCAAGTCATGGGCCGCCGGGTGCAAGGCATCTTCAAGGCCGACACCGGTTGCACGCACAACGAAAAACTGTATACACTTTAACCACGATGAGCGCCGCACGCAAGCCATCCTCCGCTGCCGGCACCGCCGCCCCCACGGGCCCGGTGGAGCCGCTCGACGCCGCCCCCTCACGGCGCCCGCCCCTGACCAAGGCCGATGCCGACGCCATTCCCATGCCGCCCGAGGCCATCGACGGGCAGGACAGCACGACCAGCACCGAGCACATCGTTCACGCGGTGACCCGCGCCATCGTCGAGCACCGCCTGCTGCCGGGCGCCAAGCTGGTCGAACAGAAGATCGCCGACCGCTTCGGGGTGTCACGCACCATCGTGAGGCAGGCCTTCAACCGGCTGTCCGAGCTGAAGCTCGTGCGGCTCGAACCTGCCCGCGGCGCCTTTGTCGCCGCCCCCTCCATCGACGAGGCGCGACAGGTGTTCGCCGTGCGCCGCATGATCGAAGGCCAGATGCTGCGCGAGCTCACGGCGCGCATCAAGCCCGCCGACCTGCGTGAGATCAAAGCCCACCTGAAGGCCGAGCGGGAGGCGGTCAAGCGCATCGACGTGCCCACCCGCTCCAAGCTGCTGTTCGACTTCCACGTCGAGCTGGCCCGTGTGCTGGGCAACCAGGTGCTGGTCGATCTCATCCAAGAACTGGTGTCACGCTGCTCGCTGATCACACTGATGTACCAGTCTGCCGACGACGCCGAGACCTCGCACGCCGAGCACATCGCCATCCTGCAGGCCATCGAGGCCCGTGATGCGGACCGGGCGGCGGCACTGGTCAACGAACACCTGCTGACAGTCGAGCGCCAGCTGACCGAGCGCCCCCGCGCGCCCGGCCTGCTGGCCGACGTCTTCCGTACCGACTGACCCTCTTTTCTGCCTGACGACACGCCTCTCGCCATGAGCTTTTCTGCCGACTACCCCCGCGACCTGATCGGCCACGGCCGCAACCCGCCTCATGCGCAGTGGCCCGGCGGCGCCCGCATTGCCGTGCAGTTCGTGCTGAACTACGAAGAAGGCGGCGAGAACTGTGTGCTCCATGGCGATGCGGGCAGCGAGCAGTTCCTCAGCGAGATGTTCAACCCGCCCGCCTTCCCCGATCGGCACATGAGCATGGAGTCGATCTACGAATACGGCTCTCGGGCCGGCGTGTGGCGGCTGCTGCGCGAATTCGAGCAACGCAAGCTGCCCTTGACGGTGTTCGGTGTCAGCATGGCCTTGCAACGCCACCCGGATGTGACCCAGGCGTTCAAGGAGCTGGGCCACGAGATCGCCTGCCACGGCTGGCGCTGGATCAGCTATCAGCAGATCGACGAGGCCACCGAGCGCGAACACATGCGCATCGGCATGCAGCTCATCGAAGCGCTGACGGGCGAGCGCCCGCTGGGCTGGTACACCGGCCGCGACAGCCCCAACACGCACCGCCTGGTGGCGGATTTCGGCGGCTTCGAGTACGACAGCGACCACTACGGTGACGACCTGCCCTTCTGGATGCCCGTCACCAAGAGCAACGGCGAAACAGTGCAGCAGCTCATCGTGCCCTACGCCATGGACACGAACGACATGCGCTTCTGCCTGCCGCAGGGCTTCTCGCAGGGCGACGACTTCTTCACCTACCTGCGCGACGCCTTCGACGTGCTCTATGCCGAGGGCGACCCGAACGGACTGAACCGACCCAAGATGCTGAGCATCGGCATGCATTGCCGCCTTCTGGGCCGCCCGGGCCGCCTGCGCGCGCTGCAGAAGTTCCTTGACCACATCCAGTCGCATGACAAGGTGTGGGTGTGCCGCCGCATCGACATCGCCCGCCACTGGCGGGCCCACCACCCGCATCAGGTCACCGCATGAGCGCGCCCACCCTCAGCCTGGCGGCACTCAACGCCGCGGACCAGCGCGGCTTCACGGCCCTGCTGGACGGCATCTACGAGCATTCGCCCTGGATTGCCGAACAGGCCTGGGCACAGCGACCCGCCGAGGGCTATGTGTCGCTGGACCAGCTCAAGCACGCACTGGCTCAGGTGGTGCGCCTGGCCCCGCGCGAGGCGCAGCTTGGCCTGATCCGCGCCCACCCGGAACTGGCCGGCAAGGCCGCCGTGGCCGGCCAGCTCACGGCCGAATCCACCAACGAGCAGAGCAAGGCGGGGCTGACACACTGCAGCCCCGAGGAATTCGCGGCACTGCAGCGCCTGAATGCCGACTACAACGCCCGCTTCGGCTGGCCCTTCATCCTGGCCGTGCGCGGACCGGATGGCCGCGGGCTGAGCCGCGCGGAGATCATCCGGACCTTCGAGCGCCGCCTGCACCACAGCCCTGCCTTCGAGCTGGCCGAGTGCCTGCGCAACATCCATCGCATTGCCGAGATCCGGCTCAACGACAAGTTCGGCTTCAGCCCCACCGAAGGCGATCGCATCCTGACATGGGCCCGGACGCTGGCAGAGCACACCGAGGGCACCGGCCCCAACGGCCTGAACGAGCAACCGCCACTCACGGTGACCTACCTGACCGACGCCCACCAGGCCTGTGCTGCACAGCTGCAGGCCTGGATGCGCGAATGCGGCTTCGACGAGGTCGAACTCGACGCGGTGGGCAACGTCGTGGGCCGCTACCACGGCATCGATCCGCAGGCCCCGTTGCTGCTGACCGGCTCGCACTACGACACGGTGCGCAATGGCGGCCAGCACGATGGCCGACTGGGCATCTTCGTGCCCATGGCCTGCGTACGGGCCCTGCACGCGCAGGGCCGGCGCCTGAAGCATGGCATCGAGGTGGTGGCGTTCTCGGAAGAAGAAGGCCAGCGCTACAAGGCCACCTTCCTGGGCTCCAGTGCCCTGGTGGGCGATTTCGACCCCGCTTGGCTGGACCTGGCCGATGCCCAGGGTATCACCGTGCACGAGGCCCTGCGCGCTGCAGGCCTGCCCGGCGACATGGTCGCCATCCAGGCGCTCAAGCGCGACCCGGCACGCTACCTCGGCTTTGTCGAAGTGCACATCGAACAAGGGCCGGTGCTGGACGAGCACGACATGCCGCTGGGCATCGTCACGTCCATCAACGGCAGCCTGCGCTTCGTGGGCGAGGCCATCGGGGTGGCGTGTCACGCCGGCACCACGCCGATGCCGCTGCGCCAGGATGCCGCCGCTGCAGTCGCTGAGGTGCTGCTGTATGTCGAGCGCCGTGCAGCGGAGGACGCCGCGTCGCCCGCCGGCGGTTCGGTGGGCACGGTCGGCGTGTTGCAGGTGCCACAGGGGTCGATCAACGTCGTGCCCGGCCGCTGCCAGTTCACACTCGATCTGCGGGCCCCCACCAACGCACAGCGCGATGCGCTGGCGCGCGACGTGCTGGCTTTCATCGACGAGGTGGCCGCGCGACGCCAGGTGCGCATCACCGTCGAGCAGACCATGGCCGCCTCGGCCGCGCCCTC
>JAJUHM010000263.1 GCA_029279925.1 Aquabacterium olei | reverse complement strand
CCAAGCCCGCCCCGGGCGCCGGGCTTCGCGGACGTTCCCATGCCCAGCCCGGGCTGCTGAACACCGCCAGCCTCATAGCAGGCGGGCAGGTGCGCGCCAGCTATGCCAAGCGCGAGCTGCCCAATTACCAGGTCTTCGACGAGCGGCGTTACTTCCTCAGCGGGCGCGAAGCCGGTCTCGGCCCGGTCGTGGTCGACGTGCTGGGCTGGCGCCTTGGCCTGCTGGTGTGTGAAGACGCTTGGTTCGACGAGCCCGCCGCGGCCGCCATGACGCAGGGTGCCGACGCGCTGGTCGTGGTCAACGCCTCGCCCTTCCATGCCGGCAAATGGGGTGAGCGCGAAGCCTTGATGGGCGAACGCGCCCGCAAACTGGGCGTGCCGCTGGTCTATGCCCACATGGTGGGTGGCCAGGACGAGGTGGTGTTCGATGGTGCCTCG
Organism: Aquabacterium olei; assembly: GCA_029279925.1. Taxonomy (GTDB): domain Bacteria; phylum Pseudomonadota; class Gammaproteobacteria; order Burkholderiales; family Burkholderiaceae_C; genus Aquabacterium; species Aquabacterium olei_A. Next base: position 4,711 of record JAJUHM010000263.1, on the reverse strand, counting down.
TTTGCCGTCGATGCCCGGGGGCAGGTCTGCGCGCGCGCGCCCAGTTTCGAAGCGGCCACCTTGTACCTGGCGCTGCAGCCGGGCGGTGCCGTGCAAGGCACGCTGGCCGACGTGCCCTCGGCCGATGCCGAAATCTGGCAGGCCCTGGCCACCGGCGTGCGCGACTACATCGGCAAGAACGGTTTTCCCGGCGCCATCATCGGCCTGTCGGGTGGCATCGATTCGGCCCTGGTGCTGGCGATCGCCGTCGATGCCCTCGGCGCCGACAAGGTGCGCACCGTGATGATGCCGTCGCCCTACACAGCCGACATCTCCTGGATCGACGCGCGCGACATGGCCGACCGTCTGGGCGTGCGCCACGACGAGATCGCCATCGCGCCCGAGTTCGAGGCCTTCAAGACCTCGCTGGCGCCGCTGTTCGTGGGCCGCGCCGAGGACACCACCGAAGAGAACATCCAGGCCCGCATCCGCGGCACCCTGCTCATGGCCCTGTCCAACAAGACCGGCGCCATCGTGCTGACCACCGGCAACAAGAGCGAGATGGCCACGGGCTACTGCACGCTCTATGGCGACATGGCCGGCGGTTTTGCTGTCATCAAGGACCTGGCCAAAACGGTGGTCTACCGGCTGGCGCGCTGGCGCAACGCCCAGGCCGCGGCAGCCGGTCAGGTCGAGCCCATCCCCGAGCGCATCATCACGCGCCCGCCCTCGGCCGAGCTGCGACCGGATCAGACCGACCAGGACAGCCTGCCGGAGTACGACGTGCTCGACGCCATCCTCGAGCGCTACATGGAGCAGGACCAGTCCATCGAAGAGATCGTGGCCGCAGGCTTCGACCGCGCTGACGTCGACAAGGTCACCCGCCTCATCAAGATCAACGAGTACAAGCGCCGTCAGGCACCCGTGGGCATCCGCATCACCTACCGCGCCTTCGGCCGCGATTGGCGCTACCCGATCACGTCGCGCTTCCGCGCCTGAAGTCCGATGTGACCCTGTGCGGCCCTCATCCCGGGGTGCCGGGCTGTCACAGACGTGCTTAAATAGTCATCATGCGGCGCAGCAATGCGCCCCGAAGCCTTGTCGATTTCCCCACTTCGCCGACTTTCTGGAGTTCCCTCATGAAACAGATCACCGCCGTCATCAAACCGTTCAAGCTCGAAGAAGTCCGCGAAGGCCTGGCTGAAGTCGGCGTGACCGGCCTGACCGTCACCGAGGTGAAGGGCTTTGGCCGCCAGAAGGGCCACACCGAGCTCTACCGCGGTGCCGAGTACGTCGTCGATTTCCTGCCCAAGGTCAAGATCGAGGTCGTCGTGAAGGACGCCGACGTGGACCGTTGCATCGAGGCCATCATCAAGGCGGCCAAGACCGGCAAGATCGGCGATGGCAAGATCTTCGTGACCGCCGTCGAGCAGGTGGTGCGCATCCGCACCGGCGAAACCGACGAATCGGCGGTCTGACCGCCGCCTGATCGGCTGGCCGGGATCAGATCTCGGTCGAGACGCCGCCAGGACCCGGCTCAGGCTGGTCCGGCGGCGTTTGCACTTGAAGGCGGGCGTGCTCGTCTTCCAGCCTGTCCAGCATCGACGTGATGTCGGCGTCGACCAGCAGCAGTTCCTGCACGTCGGGCCACAGGAAGCCGCCTTCGCGGCAGGTGTCGATGAAGCGCAGCAGGTGGTCGTAGTAGCCGGCCACGTTCAGCAGCCCCAGCGCCTTGCGGTGGTAGCCCAGCTGCCGCCACGTCCACACCTCGAAGATTTCCTCCATGGTGCCGATGCCGCCCGGCAGGGCCAGAAAGGCGTCCGAGCGCATGGCCATCAGGTGCTTGCGCGCGTGCATGGTGTCCACCACCTGCAGCTCGGTCAGGCCGCCGTGCCCCATCTCGCGGGTCATCAGCCGCTCGGGGATCACGCCCAGCACCTGGGCGCCGGCCTGCAGCGCGGCATCGGCCACGGTGCCCATCAGGCCGGTGCTGCCCCCGCCGTACACCAGGCGCCAGCCGCGCTCGCCGATCTGTCGGCCCACTTCGCGGGCGGCGGCCACATGGGCCGGGTCCAGCCCGTCTCGCGAGCCGCAATACACACAGAGTGACAGGGACATGGTTCTCTCAGGCCGCTGAGGCGGCGTTCGGGGCAGCAGCCTCGGGGTCGGGGCGCGTGTCGATCAGGTTCGTGCCACTCAGCACGTCATGCAGGAACTGGCGCCGGGGCAGCACGAAACTCAGCACAGCATAAAACACCATCCATCCCACGAGCGCGCCGAAGACCGCGCGCCCCTGATGGAGGTCCAGCAGCTTGGGCGCCAGCAGCCCCGGCACGAGCCACAGCCATGCCAGCGCATAGCGCAGCAGTGCCCGTGGCAGCCGCAGCGCCTGCCCCTGGGCATCGACCACCTTCAGGTGCCAGGTCTTCATCGCCAGCGTCTGCCCGGTCTGCACCCAGCACCAGGTGTAATACAGCGCGAAGGCCAGCACGAGCGCCAGCCACAGACCGTGCCGCCCTTGCAAGGCATGGCGTTGCGAGGTGGCGATGCCGTACAGCAGGCCCACTGGCACGGCGATGCCGAACACCAGCACGCCTTCATAGACGAACGAGGTCAGCCTGCGGCGCAGTCGCGGTGCGGGGCCGTGCGCACGGAGGGCGGTTTCTTCAGGGGTGAGAGATCGGTACGAGGACGGGCGCCGGGCGGACATGGTGCGGGAGGGACAGGGCAGGCAGGCGCGAACGATACCACCACGTCGCGAGGCCGCGCCGGCTCAGTCCGGCAGGTCGTCCGCAGGCATCACGCCCGAAGGCGGCGTGGCCATGGCCGCCCCTTGCGCGCCCTTGCGAGGCAGCAGGGTGACGGGATCGACAAAGACACGGGTGGCCGTGATCTTGGGCAGGCCGGCCTGCTGATGCAGCGGAGGCGCGGGCGGCTGCGTCACGAGCCGGGTCGTGGCGCCCGGACCGTCCTTCACCAGCGCAGGCGCGACCACCGTGGGGCTGGCCGCCGTCCGCTGGCCGGCTGCCGGCACCACATTGAGCTTGCGGCCATCTTCCGTGACCACGCGGCGGCTGCCCAGCAGCGAAGCCGGTGTGGCAGAGGCCGCAGAGGAAGCAGCGGGAACCGTGCGCTCACGTGCCTGTCGGCCGAGCAGGTCGCGATCCTGAGGTGAGAGGGCCTGATAGGCCTCCCATTTCTGCTGGCGCTCGGTCGGGCTCAGCTGACGGGCCTGCTGAAACCGCAGCCGCGCCTCGCCCCGCTCGCTGGCCGGCAGAGAGGCCCACTGGATCATGCGCTCGCGCAGCCGTTGCTGCTCGGTGGCGCTGAGTTTCGGGTAGCGCGCCGCCACCTGCACCCACTTTTCCTGGCTGCCTGCGGGCAGTGTGGCCCACTGAGACGCCAGCGGCTGCAGCACGGCACGCTGTGCCGGGCTGAGGTCCTGCCACGCGATCGCGCCACCCTGGGGCGCCGGGGCGGTCGGCGCAGGCTGCGCGAGCACCGATGGCGCCATGCCCGATAACAGGGCCAGCGCCACGGTGGTGCAGGCGAGAGACAACGGGCGACGCATCGTCATGGCGACACCGCCGCCGCAGCGGCCGCCGCGTCGTCGGTGCCCTGTTCCATCGGATCGCCCGACGGGGCCTGCACTGCCACCTCGATGTCCGGCGTACGCAACGCGGACACCGCCGTCGCCGGCGCCGTGTCGTGGCTCAGGAATTCCGCAAAGCCCGGGTCTGCATAGGCGTCAGGCGGCAGGTCGTCGCTCAGCAGGGCGATGTCGACATCGGCCGCGGCCTCCAGCTGCTCGAGTTGGTGATAGAACTTCACGCCCCACAGGCCAGCCACCAGGGCCAGCACCGGCAGGGCAGACGCAAGGCGCCACCCCCATGAAACGGGCCCGTCGTCCAGTCTGCGGCCGTGATCCGATCGGCGTGCCGCCGCCCCGTCATGCCAGGGGCCAACAGCCTGCCCAGCCCCGGCCGTGGCAGAAGCCCAGCCGATCCGAACGCCTTGCTGGGCCACGCCGATGGCGGGGGCTGCCTTCAGGCGCGCCACGCGGGCCGCCTCCACCGCCTGCTGCCGCGCCACGCGCAACCGCTCGGTGATGTCATGTGGCACCGATTGCGCACCTTCGTCCAGGCGCGCGCTCAGACGCAGGGCAAAGCGGGCTTCAAGCGCCTCGCGTTGCGCCGCGTTCAGCGGGAGAGTGGGACGGGTTTTCACAATGTGATTCCACGAAGTTGTAGGGCTTTGGCCAGGGCCTGGACGGCGCGGGAGCAGTGGGTTTTCACGCTGCCTTCGGAGCACCCCATGGCAGCGGCCGTCTCTGCAACATCCAGTTCCTCCCAGTAACGCAGCAGAAACGCTTCCCGTTGACGTGCTGGCAGCCGCGCGATCTCATCTTCGATCTGGGCGAGGGTTTCGGTGCGACTCGCTGCGTCATCCGCACCTTCCGTGCCAGCGTCTTCGGCAGTCAGCGCTTCCAGCAGATCGAAGTCGCCCTCTCCATCGTCCGCCGAGGCCTCGATGTCGCCGATGTTGGTGAACACGGCGTTGCGCACCTTCTGCCGGCGAAACCAGTCCAGCGTGGCGTTCGAGAGGATGCGCTGGAACAGCATGGGCCACTCGCCGGGCGGGCGGTCGGCATAGCTCTGCACCAGCCGGATCATGCTGTCCTGCACGATGTCCAGGGCGGCGTCCTCGTCGCGCACAGCGTAGACCGTGCGCT
>JAJUHM010000262.1 GCA_029279925.1 Aquabacterium olei | reverse complement strand
GGTCGCGGCGGCTGGCCACCACCAGCACGTGGCTCCCGGCCAGCGGCTTGGAGTTCACCGAGGACGCAAAGCCATGATCCCGATCGTCGTCGTCCAGCTGCGGCATCACAGCGTTCACCGTGTGCGGGAACTCCACCGTCATCCACGCGTGCGTGGCGTCCAGGTGCCGCTCGAGCGGCAGCCCCATGGTGCGTGCGGTCTGGTCCAGCAGGTGCCAGTGCATGGTGTCCAGGCGCTGCGCCGTGCCGTCCGGGCCCAGCGGTGCGCCTTCGTCCGGGGAGCGGTGCTGCAGCCGCACCATCAGCCGGGCGTGGGCGGGCCAGTCGCGCTGGTCAACGCGAAGCTCGACCGTGCCCTGGGCCACATCCAGACACCAGTCCACCGTGGCATTGAGCAGCGCGAACAGCATGGACGCGTCGACCATCACCTCCAGGGGCAGCAGGGATTGAGACAGCTGCAGGCCGCGCGCATGGATCTCGCGGGTACGGTAGGCCAGGGCGCTTTGCACGGTGTGAGTCAGGTGCACGCGCTCGGGGAGCTGGCGCACGCGCCCCGAGGCCAGGCGCGCAATCTGCTGACACCAGATTCCCGCCTGGCGCGCGCGGTCGACCTCATCGCGCAGGGCACGCAGGCCCAGACGGTCTATCCTGCCGGTGGTGGTGAGGGTGGTGACGCGCTCGAGCGCGGCGGTCAGCGGCTCGGCCAGTTCCCGGCCCACCTGGGCGACCAGTTCGTGCCAGCGCAGTAGATCGGCCGCAGGTGGGTGGGCGTCGACTGGGGCGCTCCGGTTGATGCCCTCCGGCGCGCCGCCGCTGTCCACGCCGAGACCGCGGAGCAGGTCTGACAGCGGGGGGGTGTGAGGGGGCGTGGGCATGAAAGAGCGGCAGTGGGGGACAGGTACCCAGTGTTCAGGGCAGGGGGGTGCCTGTCCATCCCACGCATGGGTGAAGGTGATGGGCCATCCCGATAATGAAGTCATGACTGATACCAGAATGCGGCCCGGCGTGCGGGCATCGAACCCCTGGCGAGGCTGGTGCCGCACCGCCGTCCTGGCCGGCATCGGCGCGGGTGCGGTCACGCTGTCCGGGTGCGGGCCCGCGCTGGACTGGCGCGAGATGAAGCCGCCCGAGGCCGAGGGCCTGCAGGCGCGTTTCCCATGCAAGCCCGATCCGGCCAGCCGCATGGTGGCCGTGCCGGGGCTGTCCGGCGAGCGCCGGGTCCAGATGCTGGTGTGCCAGCACGAAGGCACGAGCTGGTCGCTGGCCTACACCCGGCTGGGCGATGTGCGCGAGGTGACCCCGGCCCTGGACGGGCTGCAGCAGGCTCTGCGCACCAACCTGCAGGCGGCCGCTGCCCTGGTGGCGCCCGATGTGCGGCCCACCGAGTCGCCTCCGACCCAGGTCGAGGTGCCGAGGATGACGCCGCAGCCGGCCGCGCGGGCGCTCGCCTTCCGGACGGAGCGCCCGGACGGCCTGGGCCGCCCGATGAAGATGCGGGTGAACGCGTGGCATTTCGCCCACGGCCTGACCGTGTTCCAGGCGGTGGTCTGGCAGCCAGCGGAGCGTCCAGCGCTGGAAAGTGGGGACGATGTGGCAGACACCTTCTTCCAAGGCTTTCAATTTCCTGAATGAGCGCCCGATAATCGCTGTCTGTATGCCCGGCCTGTTCATCATCGCGCACGCGCCCCTTGCCTCTGCCCTGAAGCTGGCGGCCGCGCATTGCTTTCCGGAGGCGGCCCAGACCCTGCAGGTGCTGGACGTCCAGCCCAACCTGCCGCCCGACGAGATCGAGGCCCAGGCGCGGCTGCTGCTGGCGCGGGCGATCGAATCCGATGAACGCAGCGAGGCGTTGATCCTCACCGACGTGTTCGGGGCCACCCCCTGCAACACCGTCCAGCGCCTGGCGGACGGTGTGCGTGTGAAGGTCATCACCGGCGCGAATGTGCCCATGCTGTGGCGCGCCCTGAACTACGCGGCCGAGCCGCTTGACACCCTGATCACCCGCGCCGTCGCGGGGGGCACGCAGGGGGTCATGCAGATTGCCACCAGCCGCCCGCACAACCAGGTCATCCAGGCCACCCATGATCAAGACCACCGTCACCATCAGCAATAAGCTGGGCCTGCATGCCCGCGCTTCCGCCAAACTCACCAAGCTGGCCAGCAGCTTCCCCTGCCAGGTGTTCATGAGCCGCAACGACCGGCGTGTGAATGCCAAGAGCATCATGGGCGTGATGATGCTGGCGGCCGGGCTGGGCAGTTCGGTCGAACTGGAATGCGACGGAGACCGGGAAGAGGACGCCATGAAGGCCCTTGTGGCCCTGATCAACGACAAGTTCGGCGAAGGGGAGTGAGCCCCCTGGGGTAGTCCCGACCCCCGGATGAGCGGCCGCCAGGCCGTTCCGTGACAATTTCCGTTTTTCGATGTCGTTCCTGGGCGACACGCGCGGCCCAGAATGTCGGTCACCTCGGCACAGTTAGCTGCTCGGGCCGGGTGCGCCCACGCTGGTACGCCGGTGTACACAGAAAGCATGAAGGAGTTGTGATGGTCTGTCCCCGTAGTCAGTTCGCCCTGAACATCGCCGCCCCTGTCCGGGCGACCGCGCTGGCGATGACCCTGGCCGCCGCCGGGGCCCACGCGGCCGACAACGGCGTGCAGCGCTATTCCCCCGGGGTCGGCGGCAGCGACATGAGCTCGCCCATCGTGCCGGGCTGGTACGGCCAAGTGGCCATCGTCTCTTACCACGCGAGCAAGCTCAAGGGCAATGACGGCAATGCCGCGCGCGGTGGCACGACCGTCTCCGGCTTGCCTGTGAGCTACCAGACCGACCTGCACGCGGACGCCCGCGCTGCGTTGAACCGCCTCACCTACATCAGCACCGAGCGCCTGTGGGGCGGCAACCTGGGCTTCAGCGTGATGATCCCGCTGGTCCAGCGCAAGGCAGACTTGTCTGTTTCGAACTTCACGCTGCACCCGGCTCTGGCCGGCAGCGCCGGCGCCATCACCGCCAACGTCTCGGCCGCCGCGAACGCCCAGGACAGCAAGGCCACCGGCCTGGGTGACATCGAGCTTTCTCCGGTCATCCACTGGGAAATCGGGGACCACCAGTCTGCGTCGTTTGCCCCGACCATCGTCGTGCCGACGGGCGACTACGATGCCACCCGTCGCGCCAACCCGGGCTACGGCAACTTCTTCACCTTCCGCCCCTCGTTCCAGTACGCCTTCATCGGCGACGGCTGGGACGTGGCCGGCCGCGCGGTGCTGTCCTTCAACACCCGCAACAAGGACAACGGCTACTTCTCGGGCCACATGTTCAACTTCGACTGGCAGGCCATGGCCTTCGTGTCCGAAGACGTGCGCGTCGGGCTGCAGGGCTACTTCGTGCGGCAACTGTCGGCCGACACCCAGAAGCTGGGCGGCTTCAGCGTGGCGCGACAGACCGCGCTTGGCGGGTACAAGCCCATGGTCGACGGCAACAAGGCGAGCGTCAACGCAGCCGGCCCGGCCATCGCGTGGATCCGCAATGGCGGCGAGTTCATGCTCGAAGGCAAGCTGATGCGCGAGTTCAACGCGCGCAACCGCACGGAAGGACAGGCGTTCTGGCTGACGCTGTCCAAGCCGCTCTGACCCCGTCGATCAACGTCTCCTGTCCGGAGGTGAGGGACATGCATGATGACCGGCTGCCCGAGGGGCAGATGGATGCGCGCCGCCGCCAATTGCTGGCGGGGGCCGCCGGCGCGGCGCTGATGCCCTGGTGTGCCTCGCCGGCGCGGGCGGCGTCCTATGAAATCGAGGGCGTCGAGCTGCCTGACACCATCACGGCCCATGGCCAGAAGCTGGTGCTCAACGGCGCAGGTGTGCGCAAGCGTGGTTACTACAAGGCCGATGTGACGGCGTTGTACCTGCCCGAAAAGCGCACCACCGCCGAGCCCATCTACAGGCTTAACGGCGTTCGGCGCATCCAGCTCAACATCCTGCGCGAGTTCACCTCGTCGACCATCTCGCGCATCTTCATCGCCGACTTCAAGCAGGCGGCCACGCCGGACGAGTTCAAGCGGTTGATCTCGGTCGTCGGCCAGATCGGCGCCGTCTATGCGAACGTCAAGCGCGTGGTGAAGGGCGATGTGGTCAACCTCGACTGGGTTCCCGGCACCGGGTGGATGGCCTTTCACAACAACAAGCAGCTGTCCATCGAGGGCGAGCCGATCTCGGCGATCAACAACGAGCTGGCCTACCAGATCTACCTGCGCATGTACATCGGCGAGGCTGCGCCCGAAGAACTGCGCAATGCCTTGCTCGGTCTGACCCGGCTGCCGCGCGCGGGTGAAGGCTGACGCCGCCTGTCGGCGGACCCAGGCTCATCGGATGAGCTTGGGTTGATCGGGTTCTTCGCGCGGATAGAAGCTGGCCAGCATGGGGGGCAGCGGGGCATCGACCAGCCCCGCCATCAGGCGCAGGGCGTCGGCCGTCGCCTGGCTCATCACGCCCTGCGGGCTGTGGTTCACGGCCTCTTCGACCCAGGCCTTGACCAGCAGGGGTCTGACCATCCACGAGAGTTCCTGTACCGAGGTGAGCGCCAGCATCAGGCTGTCGGCATCGGGGGGCGGCTGCTGCCCGAGGTCAGTGCGGCCCAGGCGCAGACCCACACCCTGAAGCCACGCCTCGGCCGCCGGTGCGCGGGTCGGCCGGGCCGTGGGTTGCTCCGGCGACGGTGGCGTTTCAGCCTCGGGCAGGATGCGGGCCAGATAGACGGACAGCCGGGCGATCGCGTGCAGCGCATCAACCGGCAACTGGCCGAGGTCCTGTCCCTGCCCGGTGACGGGGCGCAGCATCGGGGCTTCGCGCTGGCCATCGTTGAGGCGATGGCGCAGGCTGAGCCACCACAGGCGGTCACGCGGACTGACCCGGCCGTCGGCCCGGAGGAGGTCCCGGCCGGCTTCCACCACCACGCGGCGCTGGGCCAGCGGCAGCGCGCCCATGCGGGTGGTCATGTGCTCGAACTCGGGCACCCGCCGCCCGGGGTGCAAGGCCCGCACGTCGGTGAGGATGCGCTCGGCATGCGACAGGCCCTCGGCCATCTGGCGCCACAGCTTGTGCTCGCGGGCGTTACCGGGGTCCATCATCAGCGCGAGCACGGCCAGACGCTGCTCGGTGGGGCCGGCCAGCCGCCGCAGG
>JAJUHM010000261.1 GCA_029279925.1 Aquabacterium olei | reverse complement strand
GGGGTATCGCGATCCTCGTGCGTGCAGCGGTCACCTTCGAATTCCTCCCCTTCTTCGGCGTGGAATGGGAGCGAAAGCAGGTGGAAAAGCATCTGGGCCGGCCGCTTTGATTCACGGCCACCGCCCAGAAACCATGAAAGATCGCCTCACTGGAAACGACGAGATGCGCGTCCAGGCGCATATGCCGCCATTTTCAAAAGCAGCCGAACATGAACAATCCATCTGAAGTGGTTTTCCGTGTCGCGGTCGGTGTGGTCGTGGTCACGTGGTTTGCCGTACGCGGCTATTTTCAGAAAAAGGTCGGCAGCAGCGAAAAGATCTCGTCTCACCACGGACGGCGCGAAAAGCGCTCCTACATGCTGGTGAGCGTGTCCTTTCTGCCCATCCTTCTTTATGTATTCACGTCCCCGTTCAGCTTCGCACACATCGCCATTCCAAGCTGGCTGCGCTGGGCCGGCCTGATCTCGGGGTTGTCGGCGAGCGGCCTGTTCGCGTGGACCCATTTCGCACTGGGCAAGAACTGGTCGGGCCTGCTGGAGATCGCCAAGGACCACGAGCTGGTGACGGGTGGACCCTACCGGTTTGTGCGCCACCCGATGTACTCGGCTTTTTTTCTGATGGGGATCGGCGTCCTGCTGCTGTCGTCGAACTGGCTGGTCGGTGGCCTCAACCTGACCGCCGTGACCGCCATGTACCTTGTCCGGGTCGCCGACGAAGAAGCGATGATGCTGGGTCACTTCGGTCAGAGCTACCAGACCTACATGGACCACACCGGCCGGGTGTTCCCCCGGTTGAGGACCTGACTGGAGAGTCAGATCGAAGGAAGTCACATACGGCGGCATCGTGGTCACCGCGGGCGGCCAGACGCCTCCGATGTGGATCCATGCCGGGGACGGAACACGAGGTCCATGCGCCGCGCTTCCAACGCTTCACCGCTTCTCGATGCGTTCGTTACCCGTCATTAGCATCCATCCCGTCGGCCGCTGCCTACACTGGCCGTTCTGCAACCTTTTCGCTGTCCAGCCTCATGAAACTCCTGACTGCCGTCGCCATTGCGCTCGCCCTCTCCAGTGGTTTTGCCCACGCGGCCGAAGTGCCCGACAGCCTGATCGAGAAGACACTCGGCATCACCGGGGTCAAGCACGAGAAGGTGACCCACACCAAGTACGGCATGACGTACACCGATGTTTCGTACAAGACGCAAAGCGGCGAAACGCTGCTGGTGTTGCGGCTGGGAACCGCCGAGCAATACGCCTTCTGGAAGCAGGCAGCAGGCCCAGCCATGGCGCCGGTATCGGGTGTCGGTGCAGAAGGGTTCCAGATCAAGAAGCCCAAGAGCCTGTGCGCAAAGAGCCAGTCCACCGCTGCGTGCGCCACCCCGGACTACTTTCTGAAGAGCCCCAAGATCACCGACGAGCATCTGCAGATCATCGTCAAGGCCGCCCTGTAAGAACGCGATTTTTCTTCTATGGTGTCGGCCATGGAAGAAGACTGCATCCCCGACACCGAGCCGGCCGCCCAGCCCTCCACAGCCGTGCGAGACGCCATGCTCGTGCTGTGTGCCGTGCTCGTCTACTTCGCCCTGGCAACGCGTTTCGAGGCGTTCGAGTACGTGCTCGGCTTCACACGAGGCTATGAACACTGGCAGATCGACGAGTTGCCGATGACCGCCCTGGTGCTTGCGCTCGGGATGAGCTGGTACTCCTGGAATCGCACCACCGAGTCCCGTGCCGCCCTGCAAGGACGGATCCAGGCTCAGCGCCACGCACAGGCCCTGCTGCAGGACAACCGGCGGCTGTCCCAGGCATTGCTGCGCATTCAGGACGAAGAGCGCCGGGCCCTGGCCCGCGAACTGCACGACGAGTTCGGCCAGAGCTGCACGGCCATCCGCGCCGATGCCAGCTACATCCTGCAGCGCAGCGGCGATCCGGACATCGGGGACAGCGCACAGCGCATCACCGAATCAGCCGCCCGCCTGAACCTGCTCGTGCGCGACATGCTGGGCCGCCTGCGACCGCCCGACCTCGACAGCCTGGGCCTGGAGGCCGCGCTGCAGACCCTGTGCGAGCGCTGGGAGCAACAGACCGGCATTCCGTGCAGCCTCATCCCGAGAGGCCTGCAGCAGCCCATACCGGACGAGGTGGCCGTGGCCTTGTACCGCCTGGTACAGGAGGCGCTCACCAACGTGGCACGACACGCGGAAGCCACTTACGTGCATGTGAGCACACAGGTGGACAAGCACGCAAACGGCACTGCCCGCCGGGTCGTGCTGCGCATTGAAGACGATGGCCGCGGCCTGCCAAGCGAGTTCTCGCCCGGGCAGCAGGGCTACGGCCTCGTCGGGATGCGGGAGCGGGTTTCTTCGCTCGATGGGACCATCGCGTTCCGGCCGGTTTCCAAACAGGGCTTGCGCATCGAGGTCGAGATCCCGGTGGGCAGCTCGGACAAGGAGGGCCGATGAGGCCGACCCGATCCACCCCGCTGCGCGCCATGCTCACGGCCTGGTATCGGCCGGCGCTGGCGCCTCCAGGAATGTGCGCACGGCCCACAAGGCCTCGGGCGTCAACGCCTCGCGCCACGCGGGCATGTGGGTCACCCCCAGCTTCACCTTGCCCTCCATCACCGACTTGTAGAAGTAATGGTCCGCATCGCCCTGGCAGCGTGACCTGAGCGACACATCCGCGATTCGCTGACAGAAGCGCCCCACGATCCGAAGCGCAGGCGCGGGACGCAGCCGGTTGGCATCGGCGCCATGGCACACCGCGCAGGACTGGTTGTAGACACTGCGCCCGACCTGAACGATCACGGCCCGGTCAGGGTGGTGGCGATAGGGGTTGCCTTCCATGCCCGCGGTCACGGGCGGCAGCAAGGCGGCATCGAACACAGGCGGCATGGGCGAAGGCGTGGCGCAGACGAACCCGGCCCACGCCGCCATCGTCATCGCACAGGCACCCCTCAGCAAGCGGCGTGCTGTCATGCTCATTTCCACTCCTCCTGAGGCGGGCATCCGAGGCAGCCCGTGAAGTCGGAATCCGGGAAGATGGTGTAGCGAAGGAAGTTGCCCTCGAACGTCGCTCCACGCAGGTTGGTCGTCACGAACTTGCCCTCCTGCAGGTTGGCGCCCACGATGCGCGCCCCGGCCAGCCACGCAAACTGGAAGCGGGCCATCTCGAGGTTGGCCCCGGTGAAGTCGGCCTCGGTGAAGTCGCTGCGCATCAGCCGGGCCTGTTCGAGGTCGGCGCCAACGAAGCGCGCCCGCCGGAACGTCGCTGCGGGCGCGTTGACATGGTTCAACTTCGCCGCGGTCAGGTCGGCGTCGTCCAGCCGTGCGCCCGCCAGGTTGGCCGCATGCAGATCGGCTCGCATAAGCATCGCGCCGGTCAGATCCGCTCCGACCAGATTGGCACCGGCAAGACGGGCATGCCGCAAGTCGGCACCGGGGCACCGGGTGTAGGGCCAGATGGGACAGCCGTTGACGACCATCGGCTCGAAGGCCGCGTTCTCCGCTGCGGGCGGGGCGGCCCGCAGGCCCGCGGAGGACAGCGCGGCCGCCACGACGAGCAGACGCAGGATGCAGGAAGCCATGGGTACTCCTGTATGGGGCAGGCAACAAAGCAGGGCCACCGGCCCTGCTTCTCAACGAAGACTCAGCCGTGGCTCACTTTCTGACCTTCGGCAGCTTGAAGGCCCAGAACGACCCACCTTGGGTCACCTGCTTGGTCAACGCAGCCATGTCACCGCCCCACAGCGGCACGGCGCCCCCGAAACCGCTGGACACCCCGATGTACTGCTCGCCATCGGTCTCCCACGTGACGGGCACCGACACAATGCCGGAGCCAGTCTGGAACTTCCACAACTCCTTGCCGGTCTTCGCGTCGAATGCCTTGACGTAGCCATCGGTCGTGCCCGTGAAGACGAGGTTGCCCGCGGTCGTCAGCGTACCGGCCCACAGCGGGAACTGCTCTTTGTGCTCCCACGCAATCTTCCCGGTCTTGGGATCGATGGCCCGCAGGATGCCCACATGGTCATCGAACAGCCGCTTGATCCGGAAGCCCTGTCCCAGGTAAGCCGATCCGGCCTTGTAGGTCAGGTGCTCGGTCCAGTAGTCCATGGCCCAGTGGTTGGCCGGGATGTAGAACAGGCCCGTGTCGGGGCTGTAGGACATGGGGTGACAGTAGGTGCCCCCGAGGAACGGCGGCGACACGAAGACGGTCTCGCCCTTCTCCTGGCCATCCTTGGGCTGAGGTGGGCGGTTGCCCGTTTCCACCGGGCGACCCGTCTTGAGATCGATGCTCTTGGCCCAGGTGATGCCGTCCACGAAAGGCCATGCACCGATCAGCGAGGTGGGCTTGTTGGGGTAGCCGCTCCCCGTGGCCAGCTTGGTCCGGTCGGTCACGTAGAAGAAGCCGTTGCGGTCGGCGTGGGCTCCGGCCTTGACCAGCTTGCCGTTCTTGTCCTTGTACTCGAACAGCACGATCGAGTTGTTGCCCGAGAAGTCCCAGGCATCGTTCGGGGTGTGCTGGTAAAAGCCTTTCAGCTCACCGGTGGTGGCGTCCACATAAGCCTGCCCCGAGGTGAACAGGCTGTCCCAGTTGCGCGGGTCGTCGCCCTCCTTCGTGCGCTTCCACGTGTTCCACGGGGCCGGGTTGCCAGCGCCGATGACAATGGTGTTGGTCTCGACATCGAAGCTCGCCGTCTGCCAGGGCGCGCCGCCACCGTGGCTCCAGGCCTCGACGAGTTTGCCGTCCTTGTCGCGAGGCCACGAGGGGGCCTTCGGGTCACCGGTGTACGAGCCGTCCTTGCCGTTCAGCCGTCCCTTGTGGCCTTCCACGAACGGGCGGGCCCATACCTCCTCACCGGTCTCCGGATCACGGGCATACAGCCAGCCGATCACGCCGAACTCGTCACCCGACGACCCGTGAATCAGCAGCACGCGACCCGACTTCTGGTCCTTCACGACAAAGGGAGCGCCGGTCATGGTGTAGCCCACCTTGTGATCCGCAAACTTCTCCTTCCAGATCAGCTTGCCGGTGTCCTTGTCCAGCGCGATGATGCCCGCGTCCAGCGTGCCGACGAACAGCTTGTTGCCATAGATGGCGGCCCCGCGGTTCACCACATCGCAGCAAGGACGGATGTCATCCGGCAGACGCGCTTCATACTCCCACAGGCGCTTTCCGGTT